>JADGOT010000169.1 GCA_017882805.1 Glaciihabitans sp.
CCGGGCGCCGTCTGCTTGCGCAATGACGACCGCGAGCGAATGAGCAACAACGTCATGCATGTCTCGGGCGATCCGGTTGCGCTCCTGCTCAACGATGACATCCTGCTCCGCTGCTTCGGCCTCGAGTTGGGCGGCCTTCTCGGCCAGGCGGCTGGCACGGGCGCCGACGCGAGTCCGCACCAACGTTCCGGCAGTCCACGGAAGCCCCAGAAGCCCGATCAGCAGCACGAGGTTGAAGGTGAGTTTGATGAGGGTACCCGCCGCCTGTGCCACGGATCGCACACCAATCGTGACCCCGATAGTCGGCGCGTGCGCGCCCCACTCAAGGTAGATGGCACCCAGAATCGCGCCGACAAAAACCGATCCGAACCCGATCCATCGGATCCGCCGATCGCCATAGCGAGCGTTTGTGTACAGGATGCCCAGGATCGCAAGATCGGGTATTCCCGGCTGCAGGTTCGCGAAGTACATCTGGAACAGCGCCGCTGCCCACGCAAGCGCGAGCGAAAGAAGGGGCGAGAACCGACGAAGGCAGAGCGCGACGGCGAACAGAAAAGCCATGATCGCGCTCGAAAACTGGTCACCACGGTTTAGCGGAGCGGCACAGACGACGAAGTAGACGAGTCCAACTCCGACATCGATCACCGTCTGGCCACGCGTCAACCGGATGAACATGCCTCAACGCTAGAGGTGCATCGGCGGTGCGGACGCGAAAGCGGAGCTAAATCATCCGCTCGATGTAGCGGGAATATCTAGAAACCCAGTCGGCCGAGCTGTTTCGCATCGCGCTGCCACTCCTTGGCGACCTTTACCCGCAGCGAGAGGAATACCTGTTTGCCCACGAGAGCTTCGATCTCCACGCGGGCGCGGGCGCCAACATCCGCGAGTCGCTCCCCCTTGTGACCGATGATGATGCCTTTCTGGCTGTCACGCTCCACGAACAGGTTCGCGTAGATGTCGAGCATGTCGCGGTCCTCGCGCTCGGTCATATCGTCGATCGTGACGGCGATGGAATGCGGCAGCTCGTCTTCGACACCCTCGAGCACGGCCTCACGGATGAGCTCGGAGATGCGCGATTCCAGATCTTCGTCGGTCACCGCATCGCTCGGATAGAGCGGCTGTGATTCCGGCATGAGAGCAATGAGCTCCTTGGCGAGGACGTCGAGCTGGACGTTTGTAAGAGACGAGATCGGAATGATTGCGTCCCACTCGCGCAACTCGCTCACGGCCTGCAACTGCTCGGCGACGGCCGGCCGCGACGTCGCATCGACCTTGGTCACGATGGCGACCTTCTTCGCCCGCGGGAAGCGGTCGAGCTGCTCGTTGATGTACTTGTCGCCCGGGCCGATCTTCTCGTTGGCGGGAACGCACAGTCCGATGACATCGACCTCGGCGAGGGTGTCCTGCACGATGTTGTTGAGGCGCTCCCCCAGAAGCGTTCGCGGACGATGCATCCCCGGAGTGTCGACAATGATGAGCTGTCCGGTCGCCTGATGCACGATGCCGCGGATGGCGCGCCGCGTCGTTTGCGGCTTCGACGAGGTGATGGCGACCTTCTCACCGACCAGTGCATTGGTCAGAGTCGACTTGCCGACGTTTGGGCGCCCAACGAAGCTCACGAAGCCTGCACGAAACGGGACGGGCTCGGTCACTTTTTGCTCTGCTTCTTCTGCGTTGGTGTCGGTGCTGTGATAGCCCGAGGCTCCTCATTGTCCTCCGCGAACCCGGCCTGCGCGTCGATGAGGGCTTGGTCGCGCTCGACGAGCACCGTGCTGATGCGCTTGCGGCGTCCCTCGGTGCGCTCCGCAATCAGGATGAGACCGGAGATCTCGCCGCGCGAACCGGCGAGCGGCAGTCGACCCACCGCCTTGGTCAGGAGGCCGCCAACCGAGTCGACGTCGTCATCCTCAAGCTCGATTCCGAACAGATCCCCGAGTTCGTCGACCGGCATCCGCGCCGCGACCCGGAACCGGCCGTCGCCCAGATCTTCGAAGTCCGGAACCTCGCGGTCGTATTCATCGGAGATATCCCCGACGAGTTCCTCGATTAGATCCTCGAGGGTCACCAGTCCCGCGATCCCGCCGTATTCGTCGACAACCATTGCCAGGTGATTGGACTCGGCCTGCATGAGACGAAGCGTGTCATCGGCCTTCTTCGACTCGGGCACGAACAGAGCCTTGCGAGCCAGCGTTGCCGCGGTTTCCTTGTCGTGACCCTTGGTCTGCTCGAACTCGAGGCGCGCGACGTCACGCAGGTAGAGGATGCCCAGAACCTCGTCGACGTCCTCACCGAGAACGGGCATCCGGGAGACACCCCGACTGAGAAATAGACCCATTGCCGCGTCCAGGTTGTCGTCGGCATCGACCGTGAACATGTCGGTGCGCGGCACCATCACCTCACGCACGACCGTGTCGTTGAACTCGAAAACAGAGTGGATGAGCTCGCGGTCATCCTCGTCGAGAACGTCGAGCTCCGTCGCCTCGTCGACCATGCTGAGGAGCTGTTCCTCGCTCGAAAACGTCGCGTTTTTCGGGCGTCCGGGAGTTACCCGGTTGCCAACCGCGACCAGCGCATTCGCGATGGGACCCAGAATCACGCGGATCGTGCGGATGATGGGGGCAGAGAACCTCATGACGCCGCGCGCGTGGGCCCGACCGACGCTTCGCGGGCTCGACCCAACGAGCACGAACGAAACCGCGGTCATGATCAGCGCGCTCGCCAGCAGCGCCCACCACCAGTCCTTGAACGAATAGGCAAAGGACAGTGAGACCAGCACCGCTGCTGTCGTCTCCGACACAACGCGCATGAAGTTGAGCGCGTTGACGTGCGCGCCCATATCGCTCGCTATCGCCAGGAGGGAGCGCCGCGATCGACTGTGCGCGGCGAGATCGACCAGATCGGTTCGACTCAGAACAGTCAGTGCCGAATCCGATGCGGCGAGCAGCCCGCCGAAGACCACGAGCACGACGGCCGCAAGTACGAAGATCGCGATCATGGTCTGTACGCCTAGCGCTTTCGCTCCGCCATCGCG
>JADGOT010000170.1 GCA_017882805.1 Glaciihabitans sp.
GCGAGCACCTCGATCGCCCTTGGAATTGCCGTGTCAACGACCGTCGCTGATTTCGCGCTCGTGGTCGTGGCCGCGCTACTGCTTCGCCGCAGGATGCACCGGCTCGGCACTGGCGCGATTGCACGCTCGTATCTGATATTCCTGGTCGCTCTCATCCCCGCTGCGGCGGCCGGAATCGGTCTGGACTTTGCCCTCGGAGCGTTTTCAAACGGTTTCGCGCTCTCGGGCATCTCCGCCGCCATCATGTCTACGGCCGCGATCGGGGCGACCATGGCAGTCGTGTACATCGGCGTGCTCGCGCTGCTTCGGGCGCCCGAATTGAGACAGCTCGCCGCGCCAGTACTACGCAGAATGCGCCCCCGCCCTTAGTGCTAAGCGGCGCGGCCAGTTGCTCCGAATCAACGGAATAGCGCAACCATAGGATTGGTTGTACGCAGCGAATGACTCGTCAAGGAGATGTGCCCACGTGCGCGAAGTAATAATTGTTGGTTCCGGTCCCGCCGGCTACACGGCGGCGATTTACGCTGCCCGCGCCAACCTCAAGCCTCTCGTCATCGCCAGCTCCGTTGAGGCGGGTGGCGAGTTGATGAAAACCACCGAGGTCGAGAATTATCCGGGATTCCCCGAGGGTATCCAGGGCCCCGAGCTCATGATCAAAATGCAGGAACAGGCCGAGCGGTTTGGCGCCGAAATCGTGCTCGACGACGTCGTTTCTCTTGACCTTTCTGGCGACGTGAAGTCAGTCACGCTAGGCAACGGCGATGTACACGAGGCACTGTCGCTGATCTTTGCCACCGGGTCTGCGTACCGCAAACTCGGCATCGCGGATGAAGAACGCATGAGCGGCCACGGCGTCTCATGGTGTGCAACCTGCGACGGATTCTTCTTCCGTAAGAAGACGATTGCGGTCGTGGGCGGAGGCGACTCGGCGATGGAGGAGGCAACATTCCTCACTAAGTTCGCCGACAAGGTGTACGTGATTCACCGTGGCGACAGCCTTCGGGCATCCAAGGTGATGCAGGAGCGCGCCGAGGCCAACGAGAAGATCGAGTTTCTCTTCAACAAGACCGTCGAGCACATCTACGGTGACGAGCTCGTGACAGGCATCGGCATCGTTGACACCAAGGACGGCACAGAGAGGACGTTGGATGTCAGCGGTCTGTTCATCGCGATCGGCGCGGATCCACGCACGCACCTCGTTCACGGACAGCTCGACCTCACGACGTTCGGAACGATCGCCGTCGATGGGCGCAGCTCGCGCACTAACCTCCCGGGCGTCTTCGCGGCTGGTGACGTGATCGACCCGACATACCGTCAGGCCGTCACCGCCGCCGGCTCGGGAACGGTCGCTGCGCTTGACGCAGAGCACTACCTGGCCGCCCTCCCAAAAGAACTGAAGGAACAGGTTGACGCTGTTCCGGTCAGCGCCTGATTTTCATCTACCAAACAGATTTTCGCCGATAGAGAAGGAAATACAAATGTCAGAAGCAAAGGCAGTAACCGACGACAGCTTTCAGGCCGACGTCCTCGACTCGAACGAGACCATCATGGTCGACTTCTGGGCAGAGTGGTGCGGTCCATGTCGCGCCGTCTCGCCAATCCTCGACGCGATCGCGAGCGAGCACGCCGACAAGATCAAGGTCGTCAAGCTCAACGTCGACGACAACCCGGCCATGGCCATGAAGTACCAGATCACGTCCATCCCCGCGATGAAGGTTTTCCGCGGCGGTCAGGTCGTCAAGACCGTCATCGGCGCCAAGCCCAAGCCAGCCCTCGAGGCCGACCTGGCGGAGTTCCTCGCGTAGTTCTCACAACGCAGGAAGGCCGCCCAGACTCTGATCTGGGCGGCCTTTTCGCTTTCTACCCATATTCTGTACCGAGATAACGAACGGACCTTCCATGACTGAGCAGGGCAACAACCTCGACCAGGGCAAGGGCACCAACCTTGACCGTTGGTACGACAGCTATGCGGCGCGCACGGCCGGCCTGGCCGCGTCCGAGGTTCGTGCGCTGTTCGCCGTGGCCTCGCGTCCGGAGGTCGTCTCGCTCGCCGGTGGCATGCCGTTTGTCTCCGCCCTGCCTCGTGAACTCGTTTCGGGTGCCATGGACCGCGTAATCCAAGAGAGCGGACCGGTCGCGCTGCAGTACGGGTCAGGTCAGGGCTTTCCGCGACTTCGCGAGCACATCCTCGAGGTGATGGCGCTCGAGGGCATCCGTGCGAGCGTCGACGACGTCGTCGTCACCACTGGTTCTCAGCACGCGTTGGAACTTGTCGCCAAAATCTTCCTCGACCCGGGCGACGTCGTGCTCGCCGAGGCACCAAGTTACGTCACGGCGCTCGTGGTGTTCAAGTCGTTCCAGGCCGAGGTCGACCACGTGGAGACGGATGAGCTTGGCCTCATCCCCGAATCGCTTCGCGAGCACATCGCGCGCCTGAAGGCCGCGGGGCGGCGAATCAAGTTCCTCTACACGGTGCCGACCTTCAGTAACCCCTCCGGCGTGACGTTGACCTGGGAGCGCCGTCTTGAGGTACTCGAGATCGCGCGCTCGAACGACATCCTCGTTCTGGAAGACAATCCGTACGGCCTGCTCTATTTCGACGCTCCGCCCCCACGCGCCATGCGGTCCGTGGAAGAGGACGGTGTCATTTATCTCGGCACCTTCTCGAAGACCCTGGCTCCTGGGTTCCGTGTTGGTTGGGCGCTCGCGCCTCACGCTATACGAGAAAAACTCATTCTTGCGAACGAGGCTGCCGTGCTGAGCCCGAGCTCATTCACGCAGATGATCATCTCCGAGTACCTGTCGACCGCCGATTGGAAGGGCCAGATCGACACCTTCCGGGGCGTCTACCGCGAGCGACGCGACGCCATGCTGCTGGCCCTTGCCGACTACCTGCCAGACCTGAGCTGGACGGTCCCGAACGGTGGCTTCTACGTCTGGCTCACGCTGCCCGACAACATGGACAGCAAGTCCATGCTGCCGCGGGCGGTCAAGGAGCTCGTGGCGTACACCCCAGGCACCGCCTTCTATGCCAACGGCGGCGGGCGGAGCCACATCCGGCTCGCGTTTTGCTACCCGACACCAGACTTCATCCGTGAGGGCATTCGTCGCCTGTCGACCGTCATTAACGGCGAGCGGGAGCTGTTGAACACCTTCTCCCAGACCGCGCCACTCGAGACCCTCACCGCGCCGCAGAACATCATTATTCCGCCCGCCAACCTGGCCTAGGACCACAATGACCTCATCCTCCAAGTCCCGCATCCTCGTTCTTGCGGGCGGCATCTCGCACGAGCGCGACGTCTCGTTGCGTTCCGGTCGCCGAGTCGCCGACAGCCTTGCCGAACAGGGCATCGAGGTCGAGCTTCGCGATCCGGATGCGACGCTCCTCGGCTATCTTCGGGAAACACGACCCGATGTCGTCTGGCCCGCACTGCACGGGGCGAGCGGCGAGGACGGCGCGCTGCGCGGACTGCTCGAGTTCCTGGACATCCCGTTCGTCGGTTCCCGCTCCGATGCGGCCATGCTCGCCTGGGACAAACCCACCGCGAAGGTACTCGTTACCCGCGCCGGGGTCTCAACGCCTCGATCAATTACCCTCACGCGCGAGACGTTTCGCGAGCTCGGTGCGACCAGCGTGCTCGACAGCATCGGAGACGAACTTCCCATCCCCGTCGTGGTGAAGCCCGCTCGGGGTGGTTCGGCGCAGGGCGTCACGCTCGTCGACAATATCTCCGAGCTACCGCGAGCCATGGTCGATGCCTTCACCTACTGCGACGTTGCGCTCATCGAACAGAAGATCGTGGGCACCGAGATCGCGGTGGGAATTATCGACACCGGGGACGGGCCGGTGGCCCTGCCCGCCGTCGAGATCGTGCCGCTCTCGGGTGTCTACAGTTTCGAGGCCCGCTATAACGCGGGCGAGACAACGTTCTTCACGCCCGCGAGAATCCCCGAGCACGCCGCTGTTCGCGCTGCGGAAGCGGCGATCACAGCGCACAACGCTCTGGGGTTACGCCACCTCTCCCGCGTGGACATGATCGTCGACAAGGCGGGCACGCCGTGGTTCCTCGAGGCGAACGTGCTCCCCGGTCTCACCGAAACCTCGCTGCTGCCACAAGCGCTCGAGGCGGCCGGCCATGACCTCGGCCTCATCTACCTCGCCCTGGCCGACGCGGCGGTAGCCGAAGCGCGCGCCTAACCTCTATTTACCGAAGCCCGTTTGGCCGAGCTCGGCGAGGATCCGATTCAGGTCGGCGACCGTTGCGAAGTCGATCACGATGGTGCCTTTGCTGGCTCCGAGCGTGACCTTGACCCGAGTGTTGAGTCGGTCTCCCAGCTGCTCTGCGATCTCGTTGAGGTGGCCCTGCCGGCTGCCCGCTGCGGGTGTGGCCCGCTTCGGCTTGGGCGATGACTTGCCCGCGGCTGCCTCGGCCTGACGTACCGACAACTCCTCATTCACGATCTTGTCCGAGAGCCGTTCCATCGCGGCGGCGTCGCCCGCGGCCAGAATGGCTCGCGCGTGACCGGCGCTGAGAACGCCCGCGGCCACGCGCTGCTGTACCGAGACCGGAAGCTTGAGTAGACGAATCGTGTTCGTGATCTGGGGACGCGAACGGCCGATGCGTTCCGCGAGCTGCTCCTGAGTGATTCCAAAGTCCTCGAGCAACTGCTGGTAGGCCGACGCCTCTTCCAGCGCGTTCAGGTTCGCGCGGTGGAGGTTCTCGAGGAGCGCGTCCCGGAGCATGTTCTCGTCGGCGGTGTTCTTGACGACCGCGGGGATGGTCTCGAGCCCCAGCTGCTTGGATGCCCGAAGCCGGCGCTCGCCCATGATGAGCTCGTACTGGGGCTGGCCTTTGGTCGCGCCGACGAGCGGTCGAACCACGATCGGTTGCAGCAGGCCAACTTCACGAATCGAGACAACGAGCTCTTCGAGCTCCTCACGATTGAATTCGGATCGGGGCTGCTGCGGGTTGGGAACGACATCGTTCGGAGAGATGTTGACCAGGCGTGCGCCGGGGACCGCGAGCAACTCGATCGAGGCTGTGCGATTGTCGGGAAAGAAGACGTCGACCGGACGCGGCGCATCCGCGTCTTCCCCCGTGGGAATGAGCGCGCCGATTCCTCGACCGAGACCAGTACGTCGTGATGTGGCAGCCATCAGGAAGGCGCTCCTCGTCGAGCAATTTCGGCGGCCGCCTCAAGGTACGAGAGCGACCCTGGAGAGCTGGCGTCGTAGCTGATCACGCTGAGCCCGTAGCTCGGCGCCTCTGAAATGCGCACCGACCGCGGGATGGCGGTGTTAAGCAC
>JADGOT010000171.1 GCA_017882805.1 Glaciihabitans sp.
ATGCACGCTCTCACGCACGGCAGCGAGCCGAACTACATCGGCATGACGTCGGGCGGCTACCCGAGCTGGGCGCTGTGCGACATGCCGCCAGACACGGTTGACGCCGATTGCGCCCAATCACCGTCGAGCCGGATCAGCGGGCCGAGCCTGTTCGGTCAACTCGCGGCCGCCCACGGTGCGGCCGGATGGCGCACATACGCCGGAAGCATGCCCACCGCGTGCAGCGTGGTCGACGCGACGAAGTACAAGGCGAGCACGGGAGAGTCCCGCTACAAGTACGTGGCCCGCCACAACCCCGCCGTCTACTACCGCGATCTCGCCTCATGCGCGACCAACGATGTCGCCCTGGGCAACTCGCGAACGATGAAGGGCGCTCTCTACTCATACGCCAGGGCCGGCAAGCTCCCCATGGTGAGCTTCGTCATCCCCGACAACATCGACAACGGCCACGACACGACGCTGACGACGTTCGACAGCTTCCTGTCACGCACGCTCGACTTCCTGAGCACTACGCCCGACTATCGAAGCGGCGCGCTCGAGATCATCGTGACGTTCGACGAGGGCACGGTCACAGCAGGCTCGCACGCTTCGACCGGTGAGAACTGTTTGAACCCGCAGCCCGTGAGCTCCGCACCTTCGTGCCTGATGGCGGCTTGGGTCGTCGGGCGCTACGTCCCGAACATTGCCGACACCACTTTTGAAAGTCATTACTCGGTCTTGAAGACCATTGAGACGTGGGCGGCCTTGCCGCTACTCGGCCACGCGGCCGATGCCGGAACAAAGGTGATCGATCCACGGCTCATCCCCACCGCTACCCCGGGCAGTTAGGTGTGCCCGGCGACCGACGCTCCTAGCCCAGTGATGTCGCGCATCGACGCATGTGCGGCGCGGCGTCTCAAGAGCAGCAGGTGAACGGCGCCGCACGCCATGCCGACAGCCCACGCCACAGCGTGCTCGCGGGCCGCGAGATCGGAATGCGCGAACATCCCCAGCGCGACCCCGACGGCAGCAAGGGTTCCGAGGATCGGAACCCTCAGCACCACAGCCAGATACGCGGTCAACGCGACGGTGACCGCAGATGGACCGGTGTCGAGCACGAACCGGTCGACCGCCGGCAGTCCGCCGAATACACCTGGTACGACGTTGAGCAACACTCGTGCAGCGATGCCGCTCAGCACGTGCCCGGCGAGCCCGACAGCGATGGTCCAGGTGCGGCCGACTACCGCCTCGGCGATACCGATGACGACGAGCACTTGCAGCAACGAGCCCCAGATGGGCAGCCCCGGTGGCGGTGCGATCATCGAGCCCGGGAGTCGGAACAACCACAGGTGCAGCGGATACCCGTCGCGCTCGTTGCAGCAGCCGTTAACCAAGTGCTGACCGCCGGGTCGAGAGTCAAGTGCACTGATCGCGGCGATGACGACGCACAACCCAATCGCGAGGGCGAAACCCCACGGCCCGCGATCGCGGGCGCGGCGGCTCACCGCGCCGAACACCCGAGTGAACTCAGCTGCTGCGGCCCCCCGAGCTTTCTTCACGGCGGACACGCTACGACGATCTCGCCAACTCGCAAACCCGGTTTCACCCTGAGCTAACCCTGATTCTTGTTGGGGTGCCCGCGTGCCGCGACGCGCCGAAAACCCCTTTAGGTAAAGGATTCTTTGCACTTGCATGGTCACGCGATTGGTGATGGGGACGAGAGCGGCCGCGCCGGAGCCGAGGATGACGACGCGGGCTTGGCGGGTGCTTCGGTCGGTGCAGCCAGCTGCACAGTTCCGGTAGCGGTCGGACCGCCGCTCAGGGTCTGCCACGTCCACTGGAGTAATCCTGGCAGCGCTGCGCGCCACGCAGACGGTGTGTGCTTGCCGCTGCGTACGACGACGTACTGGATCGGTTCGCGGCTGGTGAGAACTCGCGCGAATGACTGGGCCGCCCGCGTGTCGCTCGTGTCACCCGAGCCAGACATGATCCAAAAGCGCGGCAGGCTCGAGCTGCGGTCGAGCGCGAGCGTCGACGGGTCATTTTGGGCGATCAGCGCCGAGCCCGCACCGAAGGTGTTGTTCATCAAAGCGAGATCGTCGAGCGGCGAGTAGAAGCCATCGAGCGAGGTGACGGCGCCGTACGACAAAGGGTGGCGCAGCGCGAGGTTGGCCGCACAGAACCCGCCGTCCGACAACCCTCCGATCGCCCAGTGCGGGCCTTGCGGCAGCGCCCGGAAGTCGTGGATGACGTCGGCCGGCACGTCGGTGCTCAGATACGTGTCGTCGAGCTGCCCGCCGGGTGCATCGACGCAGGCCTGGCCGTGCTTTCCCTGGAAGGTCGCGGGCATCACCACGATCATCGGTCCGATGCGGCCGGCGTTGATGCCGCGGTCCATGATGCCCGGAACGTTGAGGGCGTAAATCCAGCCGTTGGCGGCACCGGGGTCGCCGTGCAGCAGCTCAACGACGGGGAAGAACGTGCGTGCGTAGCGCGGATCGAAGTACTGCGGTGGCAGGTACACGAACCCGGTGCGAATGAGGTGGCTGTGCGCGCCCGGGAGCTGAAGCTGGACGACGCGCCCGTGCCCCGGCGCGGGGGGCGCGGTCAATGCCAGCTTCGGAATCGCGACGCTCGCCGGAACCACGGCGGTTGGCACTGCTGGCGGGGGCGACACCGGCGGGGGCAGGGCGACGGTAAGCGGGACCACCGCGCCGCCGTTTGGCTGAGTTGTTAGGCGATTAGTGTGCATGCGCGGCGTTGTCGGCCTGGGCGCTGGGGCGGCGAACCCCGGCTGATACTGGACGACGCCCGTACCGCGAGCGTTCGCGACCAGCGACCCCCACGTCGTGTAGTAGGCGTAGTACTGGTTCACCAGACCTGCACCGAACACGCTGCTGAAGACGAACGCGACACCGCCCGCAACGATCTTCAGTGCGAGTTGCGAGGTGCGCGTCATCCAAAACAGCGCCCCGCCGAACGCCGCAATAAGCAGGCCCAGGAAGAACCAGCTGGTCGGTCCGAACACTCTCAACCCCTTTGACAACGTTCCCGCGAGAGCGCGGCACCGACATCGCGATAAGCATCACTCCGCAGGTCGACCGTACGGCCCCCACCTGACGACCCGATGAAGCTCGGCGCTACGGCGCGCAGCTGAGATTCGGGGTGGCCGACGGGGTTGCGGGGGGCGCAACGGAGTTTGCGGTTGCGTTGGCCGACACGGCGGGCGCGGGGGCGATGGTGCTGTCGGTCGCGAGGGCGCCGAACAACGCGGCGCTGGCTATCGGGTCGATTTCGACGTTGTCTTGCGGCTGGTTGCCATAAACGCTGCTGGTCGCACGGTAGTTGGCGTTGCCGATCGGAACGGTGATGAAGCTGACGCTGCTCGGGTCGAGATGGCTGAATCGCGACGCGAGCTTGCGCATGTCGCCAACAGACAGGCCGGAATCGACCGTGAGCGACTTCGTCGCGGCATCAAGAAAGCTGGTGAGCTTGATCGGATTCGTCAACGTGCCCGCCGACAACACCTTTTTCAACATCACCGACAGGAAGTACTCCTGATCCTTGATGCGGCCCAGGTCTTGGTTCGGGAACGACTCGCGATCGCGCACCAACGCGAGGGCCTGCACGCCGTTCACATGGTGCTGGCCACGCGTCAGGAAGTCACCGGAGTTCGAGTCATGTCGAGACGTGCCGATGCACACGTCGATGCCGCCAAGAGCGTTGACCATGCCTTGAAATCCGGGAAAGTTGACCGACGCGAAGTGGTCGATGTGCAGCCCGGTGAGCTGCTCCATGGTGGCAACCAGTAGTGGCGCCCCACCGATCGCGAATGCCGCGTTGAGCTTGGCGTACACCGCCTCGTGATCGACACCCTTGGCGTCGGTGTACGCCGGCATCAGCACCCACGAATCGCGCGGGAACGAGACGACCGTCGACTTCCCGTTGTCGGTTGGGATGTGCAGCAGCATCACCACATCGGAGCGCTGCCCGGTGACAAACGCGGCGCTCCCCGCCGCGACGTTGTACGACTGACCGCCGGCGAAATCGCGGCTGTCGGACCCCATCAGCAAGTAGTTCGTTCCTGAAGGGCTCGGTGCGGCAGCGGATGCCGACGACGTCGGTGACGACGTCGCCGCGCCGGCGACCGGACTGATGCTCGGTTGATCCTGCGGCACTGCGAAGCGGATCTTGACCCGGTGGATCTGCCCGAACAACACCGATGTCGTCGCCACGACTGCGGCGACCACCAGAACACAGAACCCGGCGAGGACGACGATCAGACGGCGCCACTTCACCCGCCGCAACCTCGAGCCGCCCCGGGCGTTCGGGCGGCGCGGTGGCACGGCGTCAACCTCGGGCGGCGCGTCGGCCATCTGAGCGACTCCCGGTTACGAGTGAGTAGGCGGGAAGTCTAACGGTCAGCACGCGCTGTTCGTTCCGCGAGTGGGTTTGGGTGTCTTGGTGGCGGCCTGTGGTTAGCGGATCTCTCGATGTCGAGATGACGGTCGGTACACTTCCCAGCATGGACGACGCGAGCGGCCGCACCTCACGCGTGATCAGGCTCGCCCGTTATCTCGAACTCGCGCGTCGCGACTGTCTCGCTGCCCGCGATCTCGACCTGTGGGAGTACGACGTGCTCGCCGCGTTGCGCGCGAGTGGCAGCCCGTATGACCTCTCACCCAGCGCCTTGGTTGAACAGACGCAGGTGTCGTCGGGCACGATGACCAATCGCATCGACCGCCTCGACAGCCGCGGCTACGTGACGCGCGAACCCGATTCTGACGATCGTCGCGGTGTGCGGGTGCGCCTCACCGTCTCGGGCCGCCGAAAGATCGACGCGGTCACTGCCGATCTCGCGAAGAACGAGCACGCGCTGTGGCATGGCCTTGGCGAACGCAAGGGCGCCCAACTCGACATCACCGTGCGCGACCTGCTCGAACAACTCGACTAGCCGTCAGGTCGATCGTTCCGGCATCCAGGTGAATGTGCGTCGGGCGACGATTAGTCCGGCGACGCACCAGACGCCAAGCACGATTGCGGTGGTGCCGTGCTGCCAACCGTGGCCGGGTTCAGCGAGCCGGTAGCTTTCCGGCAGGAACACCGAACGCATGCCCAGCGTCAGCCAGCGCAGCGGGAAGACCGAACCGACCAATTGCAGGCCTGTTGGGAGTTGACTGAAGACGAAGTAAACCCCTGAGACGAACTGCAGGATGATCGCGATCGGCGACACGATCGATGATGCGACTCGAGCGTTGCGGATGAGCCCGGACAGGGCAATTCCGAACAGCGTGCAAGCCCCGGAGCCCAGCGCGAAGACCCAAGCGAAGGTAATCCAGTGTCCAGCGGGCGGGATGCGCAAGTGGTAGAACAGCACGCCCATCAGCAGCAGCCCTGAGCATTCCAGCAACGACAGCGACAAGACGAGGCCGATCTTGCCGAAGAAATAGGCACTGAGCGGCATCGGTGTCGCGGATAGTCGCTTCAGCGATCCGCTGTCACGTTCCAACGGCACGGCGATACCGAGGTTCTGAAAGCAAGCGCCCCAAATGCCGGTGCCGATCATGCCGGCGACGAAGTACTGGGCGAAGGTGATCTGGTTGCCGGCAGGACCGATCTTCTGCGAGCCGAAAATCGCTCCGAACAGCAGCAGCATGACCGGCGGAAACGCGACGAGAAAGAACAGCGCGTCCTTCTCCTTGCTGAACTGAATGATTTCAAGACGCACCCGGTGCAGTGATGCTTCGAGCAGCCCCGGGACTGTGCTCGCCGTCATTCGACCTCATTGATCATGCGGACGTAGACGTCCTCGAGAGTGGGTCGCGCAATGCTCAGGCCGACGATCTCGCCGTCGATTCGGGCTGCGAGTCGCCGCACCAACTCGGTCGGGGTCGCGGTGTGCTCGGTATGCGGATGGCCGTCCTCGACCCAGCTCACGGCGCTCAGCGCGCCGGCTCGGCCACCGATGAGTTCCGGCGTGTTGATCTCCAACATCCGTCCTGCAGCAATCACACCGACCCGGTCGGCCAGGTGCTCGGCCTCGTCGAGGTAGTGAGTGGTCAGCAAGATCGTGGTGCCGTCCGCGCGAAGTTGCTCGATCAGCGACCAGAACATGCGGCGGGCCTCAGGGTCAAAGCCGGTGGTGGGTTCGTCGAGGAACAGCAGTTCCGGCGAGCCGAGGATGCCGAGCGCGACCTCCAGGCGCCGACGTTGCCCCCCTGACAGCAGCTCGCACCGCTGATCACTCTGTTCGGTCAGGCCCACCGCCTCGATCACCTCGGCGGCCGGTCGTGGCGTTCCGTAACACCCCGAGATCGCCCACACGGCTTGGGCAACCGTGAGTTCTTTCAAGTCGGTCGTCTGCTGGGTCACGACGCCGATGCGCGCTTTCCAGGTGGCGGGTGCGCGGAACGGCTCGGTTCCGAGCACCCGAACCGAGCCAGAGTCCGGACGACGAAAGCCTGCACACATCTCCACGGTCGTCGTCTTGCCTGCACCGTTGGGACCGAGGAGCGCCACGATCTCGCCGAGTTCGACGGTGAAGTCAACCCCGTCAACCGCGCGACGTGAGCCGTAAGCCTTGCGCAACTCATGGACCTCAACCGCGAAAGCCATGCGCGAAGGTTCTCAGGCCCGGCAGCCCACCTGCAAGTGAGGAACGCACTTTGCTCTGAGTCGGTAGCGATTCAGAGCAAAGCATCGCGAAGAGTGAGTCCAGACCGGCGATCGCGTTCAGCTGAACGCGTCGAGTCCGGGCCGCAAATTGCACATCAAGAAGGCCGAGGACCTCGATAGAGTCGTGGCGCAGAGCTTCCTGAACGACCGGCAAGCAGCTCTAGGCGGGCACTGGTGAGCGTAACTCCGGAGTCGCACATCAACGCCTTGGTCGTTGATGTACCGGAGCTACGCCCGATGCTGGACGAACGCCTTCACGATTTCGACGGAGAACTTCTCCCGCACCTGTTCTATGCCGACGTGACGAGCTGGGCGGAGGAACAGGCATACCACCCAACGGCAAGCTCGTCGACCAGCTTGAAGCACCCGTTGGATCGTTTAGACGCTGACTATCGCGATGGCGATGATGACCTGCGGGGGTTGATTCAGGTGTCGTTTCTGTGGGGCTTACATGATGCCGTCCGAGCACTTCTTGGCCCCACATTGCGAGATGTGGTCCAGAACTCTGACGATCCCGTTATCCGCGGCCCGGACAAAGCCTGACGCGACGACGGCTCCTATGGCGCTCTCATCAGTTCCACCACAGATCGATGCTTTGCTCTGAATCGCTACCGACTCAGAGCAAAGCATCGCGGAAAGTGATTCCAGACCGGCGATCGCGTTCAGCTGAACGCGCCCACGGCAACGCTTACGAGCTGGCGCGGTGGGCGGCGTCGAGCCACTCCTCTTCCAGTTGCGCCCGCATTGCGAGGAACGCCTGCATTCGGACTACAACTTTGGACCTTTCGTGAGGATGATGTTGCGGAGAAACACATTCTGAACGATTGGCTTGCTCGGGTACAGGAACAAGCCCAAGGCGGAGGACGGATCTAACCGTGCACAAGGAGCTTTGGCCAGCACAAGAGGGCGCGCCTACAGACAATCCGAAGCTTTACAGGGAGAACATGGTCGTTCTCATGATCATGCAAGCTATTACAGGCGTGCTGTCGTCTACTGTCCGAGGGTTAAGCTTGGAGTTCACCGGGCCGCATGAAGTGGTTGCGCATTTCTTGCTTCGCGAATCCTCGCCTTTCGACGAAGAGGAGATCGTCGAGAATCTACCGACCGAGGTCTCCGTCCTCACCAACGGAATAGATGGTGTCGGCGAAACAGTCGTTAGACCGGTGATCGAATACGAGCGAGACCACCCGAGTGGTTACCAGCCTCCAGGTCGAACGGTCTTCCTCTTCCGAGACGAGGCAGAGGTCGG
>JADGOT010000172.1 GCA_017882805.1 Glaciihabitans sp.
CTGACCATCCAGCACCTCGCCCGCCGCATCCGCTCCATGCAGAGCGACGAGACCGTGACGGAGGGACAGCGCTCTGTGCTGTTCTCGCTGGCGAACAACGGCGCGCAGACTCTCGGTTCGCTGAGTGAGCACGAGCGCGTGACGCCGCCCAGCATGAACCGCACCATTAACGCGCTGGTCAAAGCGGGGCTCGTGACCCGAGTGGGAGCCGAGGATGATGGCCGTAAGGTCTCCATCGACCTCTCGCCCGCCGGGCGCACCTTCATTCAGGAAACGCGTCGCAAGCGGGACGCCTGGTTTACCCAGAGACTCGAAGAACTAACGCCAGAACAACGCAGGATCATTGACCAGTCGGCCACCATCCTGCGGGGAATTGCCGACTCGTGATCCGCACGTTCCGCTCACTCGGCATCTACAACTTTCGGCTGTTCTTCATCGGAGCATTCGTCTCCAACGTCGGTACGTGGATGCAACGTACCGCCCAGGACTGGATCGTTCTCACCAAGCTCACCCATCACGACGCCGCTGCGGTCGGCGTTACGCTCGCACTGCAATTTGGCCCGGTGCTGCTCATGATGCCCATCGCCGGCCTCATCGCCGATCGCGTCAATCGCCGCCGGATGCTCTTCATCACCCAATCGCTCATGGCAATCCTGGGACTTGGGCTCGGACTTCTCGTAGTGACAAACTCGGCAACCCTCTGGGAGGTCTACGCGTTCGCGTTCGCTCTCGGAACTGTGTCGGCCGTCGACATGCCGGTGCGGCAGACGTTCGTCTCCGAGATCGTCGAGGAGAAGCAGATCCCGAACGCGGTCGCGCTCAACTCCGCATCCTTCAATGGCGCACGCCTCGTCGGCCCCGGTGTTGCTGGGGTACTGATCGCGGTCATTGGGTCTGGATGGGTGTTCCTCATCAATGCCGCAAGCTTTGCCGCGACACTCCTGGCTCTCGCCCTCATGCACGTGCATGAGCTGCACGTCTCGAGCAAGCCGGCCCGAAAGCGCGGACAGATCCGCGAGGGGTGGCGCTATGTCGGATCGAGACCAGACATCGTTATCGTGCTGGTGATGATGTCGCTGGTCGGCACATTCGGCGTCAACTTCCCGATCTTCACCTCGACCATGGCGCTCGCGTTCCATCAGGGCGCCAACGGATACGGCTTGCTGTCCTCGGTCATGGCGATCGGTTCGGTGCTGGGTGCCCTGATGGCGGCGCGGCGCGAGAAACCGAGAGTCGTCGTCATTGGGCTCGCCTCGCTGGGATTCGGACTGTCAATGCTCGCCGCGGCGATCATGCCCACGTACTGGAGCTTCGCGGCCGTGCTTGTCGTCGTGGGGCTCAGCGCGCTCACCATGATGACCAGCGCGAATGCCTACGTACAAACCACGACAGCGCCGAATATGCGCGGACGGGTGATGGCGCTCTACATGGCGATCTTCGCCGGCACAACGCCCATCGGTGCGCCGCTGGTCGGCTGGATTGCCAACATCGCCGGACCGCGTTGGGCGATTGCCGTCGGCGCGGCATCCGGGCTCGCTGCCGCCGCCGTTGCGCTCGTCTGGATGATCGTGACCAATCACCTTCGTGTGCATCGTGCCCCGGAGTCCCGCATTGGACTCGCCTTCAGCTACAACCACGACACGAGGGTGCGAGCACGCAAACGCCTCGCCGAAGACCTCTCCACCACGGAGATCGCAATCCAGCGCGGATAACGCTCGCTAATTGGGTACGCAGGTAGTGGAATAGTGCAAAGCGATACGGATTCACGATGAAGCCGAAAGCGAACCCGTCTGTCAAAGGAGATAGCCGCAATGACTCGTAGTACTTTTCCGGATGTTGAAATCCCGAACGTCAGCATCTACGACTTCCTGTTCGGCTCGCTCGAAGAGGCCGACCTCGACGCCAATGCGCTCGTTGATGGCACATCCGGTGCGACGACGACCTATCGCGAAATGGTTGGTCAGGTCAACGCGGTCGCGGGAGCACTGGCCGCGCGCGGCGTGAACTCCGACACGACGGTGGGGCTGCTCTGCCCTAACACTCCGGCGTTCGCCGTCGTCTTTCACGCGATCCTTCGACTGGGTGCGATCGTCACCACCATCAACTCGCTCTACACCGCCGAGGAAATCACCAACCAGCTGAAGGACGCGGGCGCCACCTGGCTGATCACGGTTTCCCCTCTGCTCGCTGGAGCTGAGGAGGCCGCCAAATCGGTCGGCCTCGATGGCGAGCACCTCATCGTCCTGGATGGCGTGGAGGGACATCCGTCGATGCGTGACCTGATGATGCAGCAGGCGACGCCGCCAGACGTCTCGTTCGACCCGGCCACTCACATCGCCGTTCTACCGTATTCGTCGGGCACCACCGGTCACCCAAAGGGCGTCATGCTCACGCACCGAAACCTGGTTGCCAACGTCGTGCAGAGCTCGGCGACTATTGGTGTCGAGGGCGGCGAGGTCGTGCTCGCGGTGTTGCCGTTTTACCACATCTACGGTCTGACGGTGCTGCTGAACTTCGCGCTAAAGACGCGCTCGGCGCTGGTCACAATGCCGCGATTTGACCTGCCCGAATTTCTGCGGATCATCCAGGACCAGAAGTGCACGTGGGTGTTCATCGCTCCACCGATCGCGGTCGCGCTCGCCAAGCACCCGCTGGTCGACCAGTTCGATCTGTCGTCGGTCAAGGCGATCTTCTCGGGTGCCGCGCCACTCGACGCGAACCTAGCGGGCGCCGTCGCGAAGCGGCTAGGCACCACGGTTCGCCAGGGCTACGGCATGACCGAGCTCAGCCCTGTGTCGCACGTGATCCCGCTCGGCCGCGACGACATCTCGCTCGACAACATCGGACTCGCGCTGCCCAACATGGAGTCGAAGCTCGTCGATCCCGAAACCGGCAAGGAGATTCCCGTGCCCAAGTCGGGCGTCAGCGAACCCGGCGAACTCATGTGCAAAGGTCCGAACGTCATGGTCGGTTACCTCGGCAACGAGGAGGCGACTCGCGCGACTCTCGAGCCGGACGGCTGGCTACACACCGGTGACATTGCGACGGTCGACTCAAACGGAATCTACAAGATCGTCGACCGCCTCAAAGAGCTCATCAAGTACAAGGGCTACCAGGTCGCGCCCGCTGTGCTCGAAGCCGTACTGCTCACGCATCCGCGCATCGCGGATGCCGCTGTCATCGGCGTCCTCGACGAGGATGGCCAAGAAATACCGAAGGCGTTCGTTGTCATCCAGATAGGCGAGGAGCTCACCGATGACGAGGTCATGCAATTCGTGACCGCGAAGGTAGCGCCGCACGAGAAGGTGCGCCGGGTCGAGTTCATCGAGGTCATCCCGAAGTCAACGGCCGGCAAGATCCTGCGCAAGGACCTACGCGCAAAGGAAGC
>JADGOT010000173.1 GCA_017882805.1 Glaciihabitans sp.
GTCGTTTGCAGGCACCGGAGTTTGTGCTGATGGGTGCCCCAAATGGGGCGTCCCAGCACTGGGGGTAGCAGCGAAATCACACAGTTGCCAAGCTATCCATACCGAGTTCTTGGGGGAGAACTTGGGCGGCGCGACTAGTCGCGTGCGAATTGGGCCGGTGCGGGGGAGCACCGGCCCTACTCATTTCTCCTGTGCGTACCGAAGCGCGCGTGATGAAAAGTCAGAGCCCAATGCCCGAGAGGTCCGCCATGCCTGCCAGCAGCTCGTTGCGCGGTCGCGTACCCGGACAGGTCGCCATGAGCGCGGTCGTCACGACCCAGCTCGCGACGCCCCATCGTTCGGGGCTTGCTCGTCTGTTGGGCCGTAGTCCGCTGACCCCGCAAACTCGCCCGCTGTACCGGGCCGCGCTCGGTGAACTCCTGGTCGGCGACATGCTCGACAACCTCGGCCCGCGGTGGGACGTTCTGCACGTCGTGCCCGTGGATGAGAGCAGTAAAGACATCGATCACCTCGTGATCGGTCCTCCCGGCGTGTTCGCGATCACCACCGAGAACTTTCCCGGTCAGGAGATCAAGGTGAACGGTGACTTTCTTGCCGTCGGCAACCAGCGTTTCGATGACATTGCTGTCGCGCGGGAGCTGGGCGCTCACGCAGCCGAGCTGCTGAGTGCCGCAGCCGGTCGACCCGTTGTCGTCCAACCACTGCTTGTCGTGGTCACTCCGACGAAGCTTGCACTTCGCCAGCAGCCGGATGGTGCGAGCGTCGTCGCATCCAAGCAGCTTCTCCACTACTTCGACAGACTCGACCGCACGCTGGATGGGGCCGAGGTGGCTTTCATTTCGGATGTCGCCGATCGACACTCGACGTGGCAGGCAGCGCCCGGTCCCGCGCAGGATACCCAGCAGCTTTCCCGTGACTTCGCGGCTCTTCGCGACGAGGTGCAAGAGGCAACCACGACTCGAGTCTTCTGGGGTGTTGTCGCATTCACGCTCGTCGCGGCGTGCGTGTGGATCTCGACCGCGATGGTCGTGCAGCACCTCATGGGGCACTAGCGTCTAGTCACTCCCCGACGTGACGTACCGAATGCACGATGCCGGAGTCCAGTTCGAGTCGCACGTTCCCTCGAGTTCCTTCGTGCAACCCTCGCCCCGTCAGGCTCGTAACTACCCCCGCGTGCACTGCCCCGACGATACGGGAGCAGTGAGCGTCGGTGCCGCGGACGCGACCGGTTGCACGCTCTTCATGGTGATGGCGTAACCCACGTTTGGTGTGGTTGCGCCCTTCGCGAAGACAACGCCAGCCACCACGCCCTGCTCGGTGAGCAGCGGTCCGCCGGAGTCGCCCTCCTGAATGTCCGCGGCGAGGCTGTAGATCTCGCGCGGTGCGGTCTCGGTGTTGTAGATGTTTTCGACGGTGAGAGTTCCGACCTGATCAACGCCCACCGACAGCGACACGAATGGTCCGCCGAACGGGAACCCGTCAGAGACCGCCTGCGTGCCGGCCGACTCGGTTGGTCCGAGTGCGAGCGGCTCCGCGTCTAGTCCGGGCACCGCGAGTACCGCGAGGTCACCCGTTGGGTCGAAGTAGACCACCGTGCTCTGCAGTGCCGAGCCGTTGCGAACATCCACCACCGGATGCGGGACACCGGCGACGACGTGCGCGTTGGTCATGACGCGGTCATTCGCGACCACGAAGCCGGAGCCGGACTGGCTCTGACCACAGGCGTATGCATTGCCGGTGATGCGCACGACCGAGAGAGCCGCGGCGTTCAACGCGGGAGTATTCGTGTTGACGTTGGGAATGGTCGTGCTGCCACTTCCGCCGAACGCTTGCGCGATACGGGGAAGACTCTGGTCGACGGTCGCCGAGCGAACCCGAGCCAGGAACGACTGCACGGGGTCGGGCGTGAAGGCGTTGATGACGTGCAGCACCTGTGACGATGCGATGGCTTGCGAGACACCGGGAACACCGAGCGCGCTGATGCTGGCCGCGAGCATCGAAGCGACGAGAGCAGCCACGATCGTGACGACAACTGCGCCAAGTGCGCGGTCAATCCGACGAATGCCGAGACCTTTGACACGGGACTGGATGAGCCGTCCGAGCCCGGCACCGGCGTAGTAGCCACCGACAACCACCATGACCACGACCGCAATCGTCGCGATCGTGCGAAGGCTGGGATCCTGCACCCACGACGTGACCAGGGGAACCAGCAGTACCGCGATGAAGGCGCCGAGAACGACCCCAACGATGCCGCCAAGACTGCGGATGAGCCCGGTGCGGTATCCGTAGACCAAGTACGCGATGAGAATCGCGACGAGGAAGAGGTCGAGCAGAATCGATCCGAGCATCCGCTCTCCTGGGTATTCGTAGCTGTAGGGTGCAGCTCACGGTAGAAGTAGTTCGCTCTTCGACCTTAGGACATTGCCGCCCAGTGTCTAACTACCAGATGGGACCTGGATCACGCGTGTGGCGATCGGGTTGCCATCCGAGCCACGGCTGGCGACAACCACGACGCTGTCTCCCACGGCGAAGCTCCCCGCTGTCGCGGTCGTCTTCTTGGTTCCGAACTGGGTTGTAACGTCGATGGCGACGGTGACCGTCTTGCCCTTCTTGGTCAGGATGGTCCAGCTGGCGCTATCCATTGACTGGATCGTTGCCCGAAACGCCAGCCGACCAGTGGTCGCTGCGCCGGTCATGCCGCCGGCGCTCCCGGCGGTCGGGGCCGGGCTCGCGGTACCCATCGGCATTTCGGTCGACGTGGCCGAGGTCAGTGACCCCGTCACGGCGGCACCCACCGCCCAAGCGGTGAGTCCTGAGACGACTACGACTGCGATGACGCCGGCTGCGATCCCGGTGACGAATGGATGGCGACGATAGAGGGATGGTTGTTTGGCGGTCGTCGCGTCGGGCTTGGTTGCGCCCCGGCCGGCGGAGCCTAGTCCGGTCGCGCCGCCACTCGCTGCGTTCTTCGCGCTGACGGGAGCGGACTCCATCGGTAGCTGCGCGGTGGGCGCTGGGTTGTTCTCAGTGGGCTCTGGTGTTGCGTCGTTTGTTGCTGGTGTCTTTGCCATGCGCCAACGCAATCACCCGAATGTTGGGACCGTGCACGGTCTCTGTTCGGGCAATGTAAAGGCACGACTGGGTCGCGATTCGCGGACGTTGACTGGGCTCATGTTCATCAAACGCTCTCTTCTTATCGCTGCTGCGTCCGGTGTTGTGATCCTGGCCGGCGCGTCCGCAGCCACGGTTTCGTCGATTGTTGCCGTCAACCTCGCGTCGGTGTCGCCAGCCTCAGGCTCGTCAGTGGCAGGGTCGCCAGCCTCAGGGTCGCCAGCGGCCGGCTCGGAACCCTCCGCGGCGGCTCCCGTTAACACGGCCGGTTTCCCGTCGGGTGGGCGCAATCCGGGAATCTTCACCGACACCTGCACTCTGACGAAGACCTTGCCGAACGATCCGATCATGATGCCCGGAATGACCGGCATGTCGATGCAGCACGATTTCTTCGGCAACCCGGCGGTGGATGCGAGCTCCACCTCGAAGCTGCTCGTCGGCGGTTCGTCGAGTTGTTCGACCTCGGCAGATGCATCCGCCTATTGGACTCCGGTCGTCTACCAGAACGGCAAGGCGCTCGAGCCGCGCAGCACGCTGATCTATTGGCGGGCACCCGCCGCATCCGCGTCGTCGGTGAAGACGATGCCGGCGGGCATGACGATGATTGCTGGCAATGAGGCGGCCACGAAGTCGCAGAGTGAGAAGATCATCGACTGGACGTGTACTCCGTCGGCCGGCAACCTGGTGCCGCAACGCAGTGATGCTCCGCACGATTGCGGTACTGCGTTCCTGCGACTGGTGATCACTTTCCCGAACTGCTGGGATGGTCACAGCCTCGCGGGCAAGGGCCAAACGAATGTCGTCTACCAGTCGGATGCGGGTGTGTGCCCGTCATCGCATCCGGTGCAGATCCCGCAGATCGTGATGCACATTGCCTACCCGACTTCAACGGCGTCGAACCTGACGCTGTCGATTGGTCCGACCCAGACCGGGCCGACGGTGACGGGTCACGCCGACTTCATGATGGGCTGGAACCAGCCGCGAATGGATGCGAACGTTGCCGCGTGCATCGACACGCAGACCCGGTGCGGTCGTACTTCGGGGCCGCTTGCTACTCCGGCGGGTGGGAAGCTGAACTGATCGCGCGGGTCAGGCCGCCGCGAAAGCCAGGCGGTTGTGACTGGCGGGCTTCCACGCTTCGTCGTCGAACCTGTCGACGCTGCTGCGGAAGTACGGCATCCCGTCGACCATCTTGAGTTCGAATGCTCCCTGATGCAGGGCGTGATGGTGGGCGGGACACAGGAGTACCCCGTTGTCGATATCGGTGGGCCCGTCATCGGTATAGAAGATCACGTGGTGGGCGTGACAACTCGCGGCCCGGCGTTTACATCCCGGGCTGATACATCGATCGCCATCCCGGGCGATCATTGCCCTTCGCTGCGCTTCGGTGAAATACCGCTTGAGAAGCCCGTGGGCGAGCGGCTGCCCCTTTTCGCCAACGAGCATCGGATAGAACCCGCTCTCGCACACCATTTCCTGTACTGCGGAGGCGGAAATCACCTCGTCGCTGCCCTCGAGGATGCCGAACCCGCTACCAGCCTCGAGGTCTTTGAGGGAGATGATCGCGGTCACACTGCCGACCGTGCGCATGTCGGTGGGCCCCTCTCGCGTCGCGCGGAGCCCGGCGAGGAGGACTGCCCTCAATGCGTCGATGCGCTTGCGTTCAATGGGGCGGGGGTCGATCAGGGTCTCAACCAGTTCGCCACCCTCGGCTTCGACGAACATGAGCGCGCGGGCGCGGTCATCTTCGCTGAGGAATCGGGGGCCGACCTTCGGGTCCATTGATTCGATGAAGATTGCGTCGAGCACCGCGGAGGTCTCCGGGTCGGCCTTGATGTTGTAGTTCTTGATTCCGTTGCGCTCACGACCGATGGTGATCATCGCGTTTTCAAGGATGTCCTCATAGCGCGGCTCAATGCCGTCGGGGTCCATGGCGTCCCGCCACAGCCGGCCGGAGTCGGCGACGAGGTCGGCGCTTTCTTTGGTGCCCATCGTGACCAGGGCAAGTTCGGCGGCATCCATGTTCTCGGGGGTCGCAACGCTGCCGCGGGAAGCCTGCTTCAGGCTGTAAAGGATGATGTTGGCGGTATCGACACC
The DNA here is from genome assembly GCA_017882805.1 of Glaciihabitans sp. Lineage (GTDB taxonomy): Bacteria > Actinomycetota > Actinomycetes > Actinomycetales > Microbacteriaceae > Galbitalea. The sequence goes on from JADGOT010000173.1 coordinate 5,209, forward strand.
AATCAACCCATGGGTCATGGCCTCGGCCACGATGGGGCGCTCCGGCGGCAAAGGCTCACCCAGAAACGACTGGCGCAGCCGGATCGCCAACCCAAGCCGGATACGCCGGCACGCTTCTGCCTGCGACACCAGGGTGACCTGCTCAATGAAATTGGAAGCCTTTCGCTCACCCAGTTTCATCGATAGCCCGTCGGCGCCGAGTGAGTAGCGCGAACGCTCGGCGACTTCGCCAGCTGTCAGCACTCGGGAGGCATCGAGAAACCGCCCGACCGCCTCTTCGACCTTGAGATGTGCGACCAGTTCGTCGTCGGTCAGCATTGACCGGTCCACGAGCGCGACCGTACTGAGCAGGGCGTGTGCCTGCTCGAGAAGGTCGAGGGATTCGGTCATGTATCCACCCTGACACATCGCACTGACATTCGGAATATGCTGGTCAGAATGTGTTTATAACCTTTTTCAACCACCCCTGTGGAGGAGAAGACGAATGTCGAATAGACCCACACGACTACTCACCCGAAGGGGTTTCGCGGCTCGGCCCCCGAGCCCGAAGGGGTTTCGCGGCCTTACTTACGCGCCTTCCGAGCCGCCTCGGCCTCGCGCTTTGCGGCCCGGCGCGCGACGACCGCCGCATCCAGCTCGATTGCTTCTTCGGGCGTCGGCGCCGTTCCGCCGAGGTGTCGGGGCTGCCACCATTGGCCTTGGCCGGCATCGGGATACGACGACTGCAGCGAGGCGACCAGCTCCTGGAGGGAGGTGCGCAGCGCCGCCGACACCTCATGCCGCTCGCCTACCAACGACAGTGACGGACCAACGGCCAGTGACACCGGGATCCCAAACCGCTCGCTGAAGCGAACCTTGTGTTCGCGCGTCATCAATCGTTGCCCGCCCCACAGCGCGACCGGGATCAGCGGAACGGAACCCTCGACCGCGAGCCGCACGGCTCCCGTCTTCAGCTCGCGAACGGTGAATGACGCGTCGACTCCGGCTTCGGGGAAGACCCCAATGAGCGACCCGGTCTGCAGCGCAGCAACCGCCGTTTCATAGGCGCCGGAGCCCGCGCTGCGATCGACGGGGATCTGTCCGAGTCGCCGCAGCAGTCCGCCAACGATCGGATTGCGGAACGCCGAGCTCGTGGCCAGGAAGCGCACGCGCCTGTGATCGTGCTTCCAGATCGTGAATGCGACGAGGGCGAACTCGAGGTAGCCGAAGTGGGTCATCGCGATAACCGCGCCGCCCGCGTCCGGAATGTGCGGGGTGCCGGTGA
>JADGOT010000174.1 GCA_017882805.1 Glaciihabitans sp.
AGCCGACGAGTTGACCGTCGCCGAACTTCGCTCCGGAGCGAGGGCGCTCGCGACCCGGGTCGCCGCGATCAAGCCCGCCGTGGTGGCAATGCTCGGCATCACCGCCTACCGCATCGCGTTCGAACGACCCGCAGCCCGGGTCGGGCTCCAGCCTGAACTTCTCGGCGGCGCTCCACTTTGGGCGGTCCCCAACCCCAGCGGGCTCAACGCTCACGCGCCGTTGGCTGCGCTCGCTGCCGCCTATCGTGAGGTCGCTGTCGCGGCCGGCGTCGACGTTTTCGATCCGCCACAGGTCAGGTAAGGGCACTCCCTGCCTTTTGTGGCTTCTTCGCGTTCGTGGGTGCCTTTCGAGCGGACTTTGGCGATACCGCTTTCTTGGCCTTTCGGCTGGCATCCACGCTTCGCTTGAGCGCCTCCATGAGGTCGAGCACCTCGCCGCCACCGTCGTCGCCGACAGGCTCGGTGCCGAACGTTTCCTCGGTCGAGACGTCGTCACCCTTTTTGAGTTTCGCCTCGATCAGTTGTCGCAGTTCGTCCTGATAGTCATCGCTGAACTTGTCCGGCGAAAAATCGGTTGCGTACGAATCGACGAGTTGCTCACTCATCTTCAGCTCGGCGGGAGAGACCCGGATGTTGGCTCCGAGACTCGGGAATTTCGCCTCCCGCACCTCGTCATCCCACAGCAGGGACTGGAGCATCAGCACGTCGCCGCGCACGCGCAGCGCCCCGAGCCGGGTTTTCTGACGCAGGGCGAAGTGAACGATCGCGGTGCGATCGGTTGCCTCTAGCGTGCGGCGCAGCAGCGCGTACGACTTGGGCGACGACGAGTCGGGTTCGAGGAAATAACTGCGATCGAACATGATCGGATCCAATTGGTCGCTGGGTACGAACTCGACGACCTCGATCTCGCGACTGCGCTCCTCGGGGAGTGTCGACAGATCCTTCTCGGTCAGGATGACCGTGCGGTCGCCATCGTCGTATGCCTTGTCGATGTGCTCAAAGTCGACAATCTTGCCGCAGATTTCGCAGCGGCGCTGATACTTAATCCGACCACCGTCCTTGTCGTGCACCTGGTGCAGCGAGACATCGTGATCCTCGGTTGCGCTGTAGACCTTTACCGGCACATTGACGAGGCCGAAGGTGATCGCGCCCTTCCATATCGATCGCATCTTTCTATCGATTCACGTTGGTGCATCGGCGTCAAGGGGGTGTTGTTTGGCCGTTTCCGTGCCAACGATGGATGCATGGCGACTGCAAAGAAGAGCGACGAGCAGGTTGTGGCGATCGACGGCCACCGTCTCACGCTCACGCATCTCGACAAGGTGCTCTACCCGGAGACCGGAACCACCAAAGCCGAGGTGATCGGGTACTACAGCGCCGTGGCCGAGGCGATGCTGCCCCACATTCGTGACCGCGCCGCAACGCGTAAGCGCTGGGTAAACGGAGTCGGCACCGAGAAGGTCCCAGGGCTGATGTTCTTTCAGAAGGATTTGGACGACTCGACGCCGGCCTGGGTAAAGCGCAGGACCATCGAACATAAGGACCACGACAACGAGTACCCGCTCGTCAACGATCTGGCCACGCTCACCTGGTTGGCGCAGATCGCCGCCCTCGAGATTCACGTGCCGCAGTGGCGGTTTGGCCCGAAGGGTGCGAAGCGCAATCCAGATCGGATCGTGCTCGACCTCGACCCGGGCCCGGGCGCCGGTCTCCCAGAATGCGCCGAGGTCGCGCGCGTCGTGCGCGTCATTCTGCAAGGCATGGGGCTCGACCCGATGCCGGTGACGAGCGGGTCGAAGGGCATCCATCTCTACGCGGCACTCGACGGTGCGCAGACCACCGAGCAGGTCTCGGCGATGGCTCACGAGCTCGCGAGGTCTCTCGAGGCCGACCATCCCGAGCTGATCGTGAGCGACATGAAGAAGTCGCTGAGGCAGGGCAAGGTGCTCCTCGACTGGAGCCAGAACAACGGGAGCAAGACCACCGTCGCGCCATATTCGCTCCGCGGCCAAACCCACCCCATGGTCGCTGCACCGCGGACGTGGAAGGAGTTGGAATCGAAGACACTCGCCCAGCTGGACTTCACGCAGGTAATGGCGCGGGTGAAAAAGGATGGCGACATCATGGGCGGAATAGACCGGCTGCGAACGTACCGGAGCAAGCGGAACGCGACGAAGACGCCTGAGCCTGTGCCCGCTGGCCGTGCGAGGCCGAGCAAGGGGCAGACGTTCGTCATCCAGGAACACCACGCCTCGCACCTGCACTGGGACTTTCGCCTCGAACACGACGGTGTTCTTGTCAGTTGGGCGCTGCCGAAAGGGGTGCCGACCGACTACCAAAAGAACCATCTCGCCGTACAGACCGAGGATCATCCGCTCGAGTACGGAAGCTTCGAGGGGGACATCCCGAAGGATGAATACGGCGGAGGTCGCGTCGACATCTGGGATGCCGGCACCTACGAACTCGAGAAATGGCGCGATGGCGAGGAGGTCATTGCGACCATCCACGGCACAAAGCACGGCACTCACCGCTATGCCTTGATCTACACCGGAGGAGAGGGCAAGGCGGACAAGAATTGGCTGATCCACCTCACCAAGGACCAGCCGTGATCCTTTTTGAGTGGGGTCGAGTGCAGAAGATACCCCTCAATTAGCGCGAGCGATAGGCCACGCGGTCAATTCGCATTCGCGCGTACCGTGAAAGAAAAGTCCACAAGACAGAACAACTTAGGAGTTCCAACAATGAACCTGCTATTCATCATCATCATCGTCGTTGCAGTGATCCTCGCCATCACCGGTGGGCTCGTGTCGTCACTCAGCTTTCTGCTTTGGGTCGGCATCATCCTGCTCGTTATTGCCGTCATCGCGTGGTTGATCCGTTCGCTCTCGGGCCGCTCGCGCGCTTAGGCAAACCGATCAGCTGACACGCAAAGGGCTCGCTCCCACTGGGGGTGAGCCTTTTTCGCGTCGGACTCAGCTGACGTGAACGGCCGGGCGTCGCTTCGCATTGGGCTCTGACTCCCTCAGAACCTCGCGAGTTACGGGCGCGATCTCACCTTGGCCGGTCACCAGGAATTTCAGCATGTTCTGGACGGGGTTGCCCTCCGTCCACTCGAAGTAAATGTCAGGGACGACACCGGTCGCGTCGCGAACCGCCAGCAGAACCGCCGCCGCGGTGCCCGGCACGTTGTTGCTGGTGACCTCGAGCGAGCGGTAGCCGAACTTCATCACGCCCCGAACATCAAGTTCCTCTTCGAAGTCAGACGAATCACTCTTCTTGACCTCGAGGAAGATGATGGGAGCGCGGCTGGGGATGTGGCTGTAGTGCCGCTCATCGCGTGACTTGTTTCGGTATTCCTCGGCCGACTCCTCGTCGGGCTCGTGCGCCACAATGCGAACGGCGCCGTGTTCCCCGGCATCCTTCGTGATGAACGCCGTCGCCGCGTCGTCGAGAACGATCGACAGCGCACGAAGCTGGAAAGAGCGGCGAACTCGAGACAGGATCGAGACGAGGATGATCGCGACGATGAAGAGTGCGGCGATCTTCAGACCGTCGGGTCGCTCGATCATGTTGACGATGGTCGTGTACACGAACACAACAGCGATCACCGCGAAGGCGACCATTTGCTTATATTGGCGCTTTCGTCGGGCAGCGAGCGTTACCGCGACCGCCGCGGAAGTCATGAGCACGAGCACACCGGTCGCGTATGCCCCCGCCTGATCGTCAACATTGGCGTGAAAGACCAGCGTGATGAGAAACGCAATGAATGTGAATACAAGCACCAGCGGGCGAACTGCGCCCGCCCATAGCGGAGCCATCCCATAACGCGGGAGGTATCGAGGGACCAGGTTGAGCAACCCGGCGAGGGCGCTTGCGCCGGCGAACCACAGGATGGCGATAGTCGAAAAGTCATAGAACGAGCCGAACCAGGGACCCAGCAGCCCATGCGCGAGGAATGCCAGCGCGCGACCGTTCGCAACCCCGTGGAACTGCGCCGGCGTGATCATGATGCTGGTAATCAGGCTCGTGGCGATGAGGAAGAAACTCATGATGGTTGCAGCAGTGGTGAGCAGGCGGCGAGCGCCCCGGATCCGACCGGCAGGGTGGTCATCAGTATCCGTCGGATCGCCCTTGATGTGCGGCATAACCGCGACACCGGTCTCGAAGCCGGACATCCCGAGCGCCAGCTTGGGGAACGAGATGAGCGCAAAGCCGACTGCCAGCAAGATACTGTTCGGCTGCCCGTTGATCTTTTGGGTGACGATGTTCGCCCAGAGGCCGTGCGCTCCAGTGAGCAGATCGGGGTTCTGAAGGATGTGCGCGCCTGACACCAAGACCACAATCAGATTCAACGATAGGTAAACCACAACGAGTCCGACCGCGATGCCGATCGCCTCGCGGAAGCCCTTGAGGAAGACAACACCGAGGGCGGCGATGAGCAGGAAGGTCAGCAGTTCGTTTTGACCGTGTAGCCACGCCGGCATGAGCGGGTTCTGCGTGAAGTGCTGGGCCGCATCCGCAGCCGACAGGGTGATCGTGATCATGAAGTCGGTCACCGCAAACCCGAGCAACACCAGAACGAAGAGCTTGCCCGCCCACCACGGCAGTAGGCGCTCGAGCATTGCAATCGAGCCAGAGCCGCGGAAGCTCTCCTGCGCGACCCGCCGGTAGACGGGAAGGGCTCCAAGGAGCGTCAGGGCAACCAGAACGATGGTCGCGAGAGGCGACAGAAACTGCGCAGCGAGGAACGCGATGGCTGGCGCGTATCCCAGCGACGAGAAGTAGTCGACGCCAGTGAGGCACATGACCTTCCACCACGGATCGGTGCGCTCGCTGACCTTCGCGTGCGGCCCCTGCGATGGACTTTGCGGAGTCGCAAGGTCGCCGAGTAGCCATCCTCGAAGCGACCGCGGTGGAGCAGTCTTGTCTAACACTCCCAAAGGGTAGGCCACCCGCCTGC
>JADGOT010000175.1 GCA_017882805.1 Glaciihabitans sp.
AGCAACGCGACGCCTACGAGCGCATCTTCACGCGTCTGGGCGTCGACTATGTCATCGTTCAGGCTGACGCCGGCGCCATGGGTGGCTCACGCAGCGAGGAATTCCTGCATCCCACCGCGGTCGGCGAAGACACCTTCGTTCGGTCGAATGGCGGATACGCGGCCAACGTCGAAGCCTTCACCACCGAGGCGCCTGCCGCTCGCTCCTACGAGAAGCTGACGCCGGCCGAGGTGTTGTCTACACCGGACACTCCCACCATCGCCACACTCGTTGCCGTCGCCAATGAGAAACATCCCCGTCCGGACGGCCGGGCGTGGACCGCCGCGGACACGCTCAAGAATCTCGTCCTGGCTCTCGTACACCTGGATGGTCGCCGCGAGATCGTGGTTGTCGGTCTGCCCGGTGACCGAGACGTCGATATGAAGCGTGCCGAGGTTGCCTTCGCGCCCGCCGAGGTCGAGACAGCAACAGAGGCGGACTTTCTGGCACTCGAGGCGGACGCCAATACTCCGAGCCTGGTCAAGGGCTACATCGGCCCATGGACGCCGACGGGAGCGCTCCTCGGCGAAGAGTCGGCGACGGGCATCCGCTACCTCACCGATCCTCGCGTGTCGGACGGATCCGGTTGGATCACAGGCGCGAACCTTCACGGGCACCACGTGTTCGGGCTGGTCGCCGGTCGCGACTTCGCCACAGATGGCACGGTGGAGGTCGCCTCGGTGCTCGCCGGTGATCCCGCTCCTGACGGCTCCGGCCCGGTCGAGCTCGCACGCGGGATGGAGATCGGCCACGTCTTCCAGCTCGGACGCAAGTACGCCGAGGCACTCGGCCTGAAGGTGCTAGACGAGAACGGCAAACTCGTCACGGTGACGATGGGTTCCTACGGCATCGGCGTGACCCGAGTTCTAGCCGTAATCGCGGAAGCCACCAACGACGGCAAGGGTCTGCTGTGGCCGAAGAACGTCAGCCCGTTTGATGTTCACATCGTTGCGGCGGGCCGCGAGGACGTCATCTACGAGGTGTCGGATGCCCTCTACGCCGAGCTGAACGATGCGGGTTTCGACGTGCTCTACGACGACCGGCCCAAGGTATCGCCCGGTGTGAAGTTCGGGGATGCGGAGTTGATTGGTGTTCCGATCATCCTGATTGTGGGTCGCGACGCCGCCGACGGCACGGTCGAGCTCTGGGATCGTCGAAGTGGTGAGCGCACCCCGGTGCCGGTCGCCGAAATCGTGTCGCGCCTGCGCTGAGAGTTTCTGCGCTGAGAGTTGCCCGCGCGAGCGTTGCTCGGCCGACCGCGCGACTGACTGCTACCGTAGTCATCGACGGGCGGCCGCGATCAAGCGAGCTACGTCACAAGATCTGAATAGTGGAGGCCCTCAGTGGACATCGACCTGAGCGTGCTGCGCATCATGGAGCGCGAGCGTGATATTCCGTTCGACGAACTCGTTGCGATCATCGAGCAGGCCATCCATACCGCATACCTGAAGCACGTCGGCCAGGCCGACGAAAAACCTGCAGGTCACAAGCCGGTGGAGCCCGCGCCGATTCACCCGACCTCACGTGTCGTGCTCGATCGCAAAACCGGGCACGTCACGGTATTTGTCGAGGAACTGGATGAGGACGGCAACCTGGTTGGCGAGGCTGTCGAGGAGCCCAGCGACTTCGGTCGCATTGCGGCGTTTGCGGCGAAACAGGTCATCAACCAGCGTCTTCGGGACATCGGCGATGACAAGGTTCTCGGCGAGTTCAAGGGCCGAGAGGGTGACATCGTCGCCGGAATCATTCAGCAGGGACCAAACCCTCGGATGATCCACGTCGACCTGGGAACCGTCGAGGCGATCCTGCCACCCGAAGAGCAGGTGCCGGGCGAGGAGTACACGCACGGAACCCGTATCCGGGTCTACGTCACCAGCGTCTCGAAGGGGCTCAAAGGCCCTCAGATCACCGTGAGTCGCACGCATCCATCTCTGGTTCGTAAGCTGTTCGCGCTCGAGGTGCCCGAGATTGCCAGTGGCGTCGTCGAGATCACTTCGCTTGCTCGTGAAGCCGGTCACCGCACCAAGATCGCCGTGCGGGCCACGCAACCGGGCGTCAATGCCAAGGGTGCGTGCATCGGCGAACTTGGTCAGCGGGTTCGCGCTGTGACGGCCGAGCTCAACAACGAGAAGATCGACATCGTCGACTACTCCACCGATCTCGCGACGTTTGTTGCGAACGCTCTCTCGCCGGCCAAGGTGACGAGTGCTTTCGTCATCGACGAGTCGCTGAAGGCGGTTCGCGCCCTGGTGCCCGACTACCAGCTGTCACTCGCGATCGGCAAGGAGGGCCAAAATGCCCGCCTCGCGGCCAAGCTGACCGGCGCCCGCATCGACATCCAGCCCGACTCCGTGATGGATGCCGAATAGCTGTAGATAGGCGCCGCAGGGGCGGCGGCGCCCAACGGCGCTGCGATCGGGTTAAAGAATGAAAGCCCCTATCAGTTTCGCAGCTTGCGCCGTTCCACTTCCTGAGGCTTTCTTCTACGGTTCGGGTTGCCCCTTGCCGTTGATTAGACATTACTGAACGGCGGGTTAACGGCGCAAGACGTAAAGTCTCGCTAGATAGTTGAAGGTTGAGAAGAGGGCGCCACAGGGGGCGGTTCCCCAAAAAAGCGCGGCGTTAAAGAATGAAAGCCCCGATCAGTTTCGCAGCTTGCGCCGTTCCACTTCCTGAGGCTTTCTTCTACGGTTCGGGTTGCCCCTTGCCGTTGAGTAGACATTACTGAACGGCGGGTTAACGGCGCAAGACGTAAAGTCTCGCTAGATAGTTGAGAGTTCTGCGTCCCACGTGCGGCACCGCAAGAAGGGCTAGAGCGCCCCTCCGATGGCTTTGGCGAGGGCCTGGTTTGCGGGGATTCCGACGTTTTGGACGACCGTGACGAAGACACCGGTCTGCCCCTTCACCACGAGCACCGCCTCGGATGCCACGTAGCCGCGATCAACTCCGGCGGCGGGATCGGGGTCCTCGGCGCCGGGCACGCCGCTCTTGTTGAACGTGTTCGCAGGGTAGTAGAGGTCCGATTGCAGCGAGACCTGCACGATCACCTTGCCGCTGTAGTCGCACTCCGTGCTTCCCGCCCCGCCGAAGCCCTCCTTTGCAGTACCAGCTCCCGGATCGAACCCGTAGGCAGCCTGGATCATGGCGGCCGTGACGAGGTCGCACGCTTTCGGCCCGGTTGCGGCCGGGGCAGCGCTAGCGCTCGGCGCTGCGCCATCAGCAGACTGGCTTGCGGATGGAGCACTGGACGGCGTTCCAGGCGTGCATCCAGTGAGAGAAACGGCGATCGCGACGCTGGTCGCGATCATGAGCAGGGAGGCAGGGGCAATTCGCTGTGTCATGCTGCCAGTTCAGCGGTCGTGATGCACCACCTCAATAAGGGATTTCCCCCAGGCCGAAGTTCGACACGTGGGCGGCGCGAAGGCGCGCAAGTGCGGCCGTGCGGTTGCTCACGCCGAGCCGCGCGTAGGCGGCCTGCAGGTGATTTTCGAGCGTCTTCGGCGTGACGCCGAGGCTCTTCGCGGCCATCCGCACGCTGGCGCCGTCAGAAATCGCGAGCAACGATTCGCCCTGCCGACTGGTCAACCCAATCGCCTCGGCGGCCTCAGCGCTGGGTTGGCCGGTGGCTGATCGCAGTCGGCGGGCAGCATTGCGCACATGTCGGCCGAATTCATCGAGGATCGCGCGCTCGCGTTCCGTGAAATCGGCGTCCTGCCGGGCGAGTGTGAGGGACTCGGCCCGTCTGCCGCGAAGCCCTGAGGATGGTCCGCCAAAGCTCAACGGCACGACGAGCTGGTACTCGAGACCCATCGACCGATAAAGCTCGACGTAGACGGAGGTGTTGTGTAGCTCGCGACGCGAGAAGAAGTCGCTAAGTCTGATGACGTTCGTCGCTGGCGTTAGTGCGGCAAGGGGAACGAGCGGCACCTTCATCAGGTCTGGCGGGAGGTGAGAGAAGAGGTGAGCCAGATTGTTGGGCCAGTGGACGCCACGCATCTGCCCGGTCGCTAAGTCGAGGATGACCCAGCCGGCGTGAGTACAGGGCACGAGCTCGAAGGTGAGTCGAGCCACCGTGAGGGGCAGCGCGGCCATGGTAGAGACCAGTCCCAGTTCATAGACGGTGTCAAGAAGTC
>JADGOT010000176.1 GCA_017882805.1 Glaciihabitans sp.
ACAACCATCCGCCCCGCCGCAAGCGCAAGTTGCTTCTGCACAAGCAGCAGATCCTGAAGATTCACAACAAGGTCAAAGAGGGCGGATACACGCTCGTCCCGCTGCGCCTCTACTTCCTCGATGGCCGAGCAAAGGTCGAGCTCGCTGTCGCCAAGGGCAAGAAGGAATACGACAAGCGTCAGACCCTGCGCGAGCGCCAGGACAAGCGTGAGGCCGACCGCGCCATGGGCACGAAGCGCAACCTCGGCGACTAGCAGGCTAGGGCAGCCGAAGCAGCGCGCCCGGATGTCTGCAGGTTGCGGCGGCAATGGTCATCGCCCGCTGGAGGACCTGGTGCCACGACTCGGCATCGGCCGGGATACCGTCGACGAGAATCGACTGGGTGAGCGCTGCGAGGACGGCGTCCCCGGCGCCCATGGTGTCGACAACCGGGCCGGGCAGAATGGCAATCGGTGCCCGCACCGAGACCTCGCTCGACGTCACGATCTCGGCGCCGTCCTTGCCGGCTGTGCCGAGCACGGTTTGGCACCCGAGAGCGAGCAGATGGGTTTCCAGGTCGCTCAGGCTGGATCCGTAGAGCAATTCCGAATCGTCATCGCCGACTTTGACGAGTAGCGACCTTCGGGCCACGGCGTCGAACGTGTCGCAAAAGGCTTGCGCGTCAGTCAGCATGCCCTCACGAGGATTCGGGTCGACGATGAGCCTCTTGTCCGGACCGTCGACCGCACCGACCAGTTCGGCGGACTGAGCCGCATCGTCGAATGGAAAGCAGCTGACGACGACGAGGGAGGCCGCCGCAATCGCATCGCGCTCCGTGGTCCCGAATCGTATCCGACGGGTTCGGGCTGCGAGATTGAACTCGTAGCGCGGCTCACCGTCCACGCGGTCGGAGATCCCTCTCGAGCTGCCGTTCGGACCGACGGTGGCGATGAGCTCGACCCCGTGATCGTCGAGAAAGGCGCGGATACGGTCGCCGTCGGCGTCGTCCCCGACCATGGCGATGAGCGTGGTTCGCACACCGAGGATCGCGAGCCCAACTGCGACGTTGAGCGCGGCGCCCCCAACGAATTCGGTCGTCGCGCCGTCCAGATGGATTTCGTCGATCAGCGCGTCGCCGATAACTACGACGAATTGCTCGTCGCCGACGCGCGTCGGTGACGGAACGGTCATCCGGCTCGCCCGGGACGCGCGCGTGGTCGGATCTCGCCGGAGCCCCTCTGGACGAGTTCAGTGGGGATGACGTAGGTCCGCTCGGGTTGGGTATCCCCGTCCAGGCGAGCCAAGATCCGCTCGGCCGCGAGTGCACCGATGCGGTCAGGGGACTGCGCAACAACTGTGACCCCGGGGACCAGCAGGTCGGCGAGGGAGAAATCGTCGAAGCCGACAAGGGCTGTGTGCGACTCCATTCCGAGCTGCCGAAGCGCGCGGATCACCCCGATGGTCACGAGGTTCTGACTGCTGAAGATTGCCGTCGGTGGCGACTTCGCCGACAGGACGGACATGGCCGCGACGTGCGCTGCATCCTCGCTTTCAAGGTCGTCGACGACGACGATTTCGCTTGTGGCAATTCCCGCTTTGCCTATCTCGTTCAGAAATCCCGTCTTGCGGTCTCGAGCCGTTTGGATGGAGTGACGGTCGCCGAGGTACGCGATATGTCGGTGCCCCGCTTCGAGCAAGTGTCGTGTCGCGGCAGCGGCGCCATTAATGTTGTCAGACACGACCGCGTCCGCCTCGATTCCGACGGGTTCGCGGTCGACGAATACCAGGGGGGTGCCGTGACTCTGCTCGGGGAGAAGAAACGACTGGCTCTTGGCCACCGGGGTGAGAATGAGCCCGTCAACTCGGCGGCGCAGGAACGCGGAGACGAGCGTGCGCTCCCGCGATGGGTCATCGTCGAGGCTCGAGGCGAACACCGCGATGCCCCGCTCGAGGAGCGCATCCTCGACCGCGCGGTGCAGTGCGCCGGAGAACGGGTTGGCAACACTTCCGACCAGGAGGCCCAGAGTTTTTGTTTTGCCATCGCCTCGCCGCAGGTTGCCCGCGTGTAAATCGGGCTCGTAGTTCAGCTGTTCGGCGGCCGCTTTGACCTTGGCAATCGTCTCCGGAGTTACGTTCGGTTCGCCGTTGATCACCCGCGAGACGGTCTTGACTCCGACGCCCGCGAGGGCAGCGACGTGGCGCATCGTCGGCCTTTGGCTGACGACGGTTCGGTCATTGGGAGAGTTGGACAACGATGTCACGCTTTCATTTCGACATAAACGATTCGGCTTGACTATATAGCACTAATGCTCTAGACCTGTACCTTGACCACGTTGTCAACATTGCCACGTGCCCCTCAACAGAAGGATTCAATGATGAATAGCACAGCAAGGCGTTCCTCAGCGCGTCGCGCCATTGCCACCCTCTCGATAGCGGCGATTGCCGCCCTGGGCCTGGCGGCCTGTTCGAGCAGCGGCGGCACGAACTCGAGCAGTTCGAAGGTCGGCGTTGCACTCATTGTCAAGACCACGACGAACCCCTACTTCGTCGCGATGGAAGATGCCGCCAAGGCTGCGGCCAAGAAGGACGGGGTCTCCCTTACGCTCGCTGCGGGCAAGAAGGATGGCGACGCCACCACACAGATCCAGGCCATCGAGGACTCGATCAGCCGGGGCGACAAGGGCATCCTGATTACGCCGACCGACAACACCGTGAATTCGGCCATCGCCAAGGCTCGCAAGGCCGGCCTGTACGTGATTGCGTTGGACACCGCGCCCGACCCGGCCAACGCCGTCGACATCACCTTTGCCACTGACAACCGCGCCGCGGGCGTGGCGATCGGCAAGTGGGCCGCTGCGCAGCTGGACGGCAAGAAGGCCGTCATCGGTCTCGTCGACCTGTTCAGCAACCAGGTCGCATCCGTCGACTACGACCGCGACCAAGGCTTCCTGGCCGGCATGGGTATTCCCCTGAACGACGCGAACAAGAACGGTGACGAGGCTCCTTCGGGCAAGTACACCGGCGGCAAGGGCGGCGACTATGTGATCGCGGGCAACCAGCCGTCCAACGGTGACGAGGCCGACGGTCGCACAGCGATGGAAACCGAGCTGTCAAAGAACCCGAACATCAACGTCGTCTACGCAATCAATGAACCCGCCGCGTTTGGTGCATACGAGGCCCTCAAGGCCGCAGGCAAGGAGAAGTCGACCATCCTGGTGGCGATTGACGGTGGCTGCACCGGAGTGAAGGAAGTTTCGCAGGGCATCATCGGTGCGACCAGCCAGCAGTACCCATCCCAGATGGCGCAGCTGGGCATGGAAGCCATTGTGAAGCTGGCGAAGACCGGCAAGAAGCCGACAACCTCCGCAGGGCTCGACTTCTTCAACACGGGATCGAAGCTCATCACCGACAAGCCGGTCGACGGCCTGCCGAGCATCACCAGTGCTGCGGGAACGCAGACCTGCTGGGGCAACTAAGCACCAGCACGACCACGCGCGAAGGCTGGGTGCCCTCCCGGGGGCACCCAGCTCTTCCGTAGAGTACAAGTTACGAACAGAGCAGTTCAGGAGACATTGTGAGTCCGAAATCGCCGCAATCCTCACCGGCTACGGGTGCTAGTCCAGCGTCGGGCACGGTCGACCTGGCAACCGAGTTCCTTGACCGGAGCACTCCACTGGGTCGGGTTCGAAACCTGCTCCACCGCTACCCGGCACTCAGCCCCGGCATCGTACTCATCGTGTCCCTCATCGTCTTTGGGATCGTGAGTCCGCGGTTCTTCTTCGCGAACAATCTGTCTCTGATAACACAGCAGGTCGCCGTCGTGGGAACGCTGGCGATTGCCCAGACCCTCGTCATCCTCACCGCGGGAATCGACCTGTCTGTCGGCGCCATCATGGTGCTCTCTTCGCTCGTCATTGCACAGACGGCGAGCCAGAATCATGTCCCGGCGGTGCTCGCCCTGGTTCTCGGCTTGCTCGTTGGATTGGCGGCGGGCGCTCTCAATGGCGTGCTGGTTACCAGGCTCAAACTTCCCCCGTTCATCGTGACGCTGGGCACCCTGAACGTTTTCCTGGCTCTGTCGCTGCTCTATTCGAACAGTGCCTCGGTGATCGGCCAGGACATTCCCGCTCTCATTACCAACACGGGAAACACGTTCAGTGTTGGCGGGATCGGGATCACGTACGGCGTCGTGATCATGCTCGTGCTCTACATAGTGATGGCGTTCATCATGACCCAGACCCCATGGGGGCGTCACGTCTATGCCGTTGGCGACGACAAGGAGTCGGCCCGTCTGGCTGGCATCAGCGTCAACCGAGTGCTCTTGAGCGTCTACGTCGCCGCCGGGGCAATCCTCGCGATCGGGGCGTGGATCCAGATCGGGCGAGCGGATGCCGCCAGCCCGAACGCCGGCACCGATCTTAACCTCGACTCGATCACCGCTGTGGTCATCGGCGGCACCAGCCTCTTCGGAGGTCGCGGCACAATCTGGGGATCGCTTCTCGGGGCGCTGATCGTCGGCGTGTTCCGCAATGGACTTGCTCTCGCCGGGCTCGACGTTCTCTATCAGACCCTCGCGGTCGGCGTGCTCATCATCGTCGCCGTCTCGCTGGACCAGTGGATTCGAAAGGCACGCAATTGACAATCGCAGAAGACACCCGCCCGGGATCGACGCTCCCGTTTACGCAACCGGTACTGCAGGCGAAGCGACTGGTAAAGACTTACGGGAAGGTCGTGGGCCTTGACGGTGTGGACCTGGAGCTGTTCCAGGGCGAAGTTCTCGCAGTCATCGGCGACAACGGAGCGGGAAAGTCGACCCTCATCAAGTGCCTCACCGGAGCAGAAGTGCCGGACACCGGCGAACTCTGGCTGAACGGCCGGAGGGTTCAGTTCCGTCGGCCGCAGGACGCCAAGCACTTCGGGATCGAGACGGTCTATCAGGGCCTGGCGGTTTCGCCCGCCCTCGACATCGCATCCAATCTCTATCTCGGTCGCGAAATCCGGAGGCGCGGTTTCGCCGGCACAGTGCTTCGAATGATGGACACGAAACTGATGCGGGCCAATGCCAAGCGGGAGCTCGATCGTCTCGGGATTTCGACGCTGCAGGATGTGACGGTCGCGATCGAGAACCTGTCGGGTGGACAGCGGCAAGCCGTCGCCGTCGCACGTGCGGCTGCATTCGGTTCGAAAGTGGTGATTCTCGATGAGCCGACGGCAGCGCTCGGCGTACGCGAATCCGGCCAGGTGCTCGACCTGATTCGTCGGCTCCGGGATGAGGGCATCCCCGTAATCCTCGTGAGCCACAACATGCCGCAGGTGTTTGAGGTGGCGGATCGGATCCACATCCAGCGACTCGGCAAGCGGGCAGCAGTGATTACACCGACATCGCACTCAATGACGGATGCGGTCGCGATCATGACCGGAGCCTCGAGTGGCTGATGGCCCGGGGCTTGATGCCCGCAGGTTCCTGTACGCCGAGTTCACGGCCACCAGCGACAAGACGGCAGTCAGGGTGGATGAGTTGCTCGCTGGTCTTGCACGTGCCGTACGTGGGGAACCAGGAAATATCGCGTTTGATGCATATCGCAAGCAGGACGATCCGAATACCTTTTTCGTTTACGAGATCTACGAGGATGAGGCGGCGTTTCAGCTGCACCTTCGGCAGGAGCACGGCCGGGCGTTCAATGCTGAACTCGTCCAGCTGGTGCAGGGCGGCGCGTCTCGGCTGACCTGGCTGCGTCCACTCGAATCCGGGCATTGACCGTCGGCGGTTGCCCGAACCTGGCTATGAAATGCCCGGGTCCCCATCCGTGTTGTATCCTGTAGGGCTGCGTGCGAGTCGCGCAGGATTGACAACTCAACAGCGTGCGATAGTGACCCACTGCCTCGATAAGAGGAGTGACGCATGGGGATGATCGGTTTCGACATTGCCTGCAAAACTGCGAGAAGCGGGTCGAGGATGCAGGGTTATCTCGTTAACGCAACCTGCAAACAATAAGTGCGAATAAATCACGCGCTGCCTTCGCTCTCGCTGCATAAGCCAGAGCACTAAATAGGCTGTCGGTCCGGGAATGCTCTCTACCCGGGTTCCGGCATTAGCTAGAGAGATTGCTCCGTAGTTACGCCTTAGGGCTTCGGGGGACTTGAACTCAGGCTGGGCTCGTTGACCTAGATGCTTGTGGCAAAGGTCAGGGCCGAGTAAAGCGACTTCACAAGATACGCCCGTAGAAGGCGCAGAATTACAGCAGTGGACGGGGGTTCAATTCCCCCCATCTCCACCATCGGTCACTATCGCACGCTGTTGACTCTCAGAGCCTGGGCATTGCCCGCTCACTTCTTCGCGTTGAGATTCTCCGGCGTGGCTAATTTGTTTTCCTTGACCACATATCCCTTGATCCGTAGTATTCGAGGAGTCCAATCACTTTCGACATAAATGTCGAAACTTTCGAAAGGTGTTCGATGATGAACAAACGCAGCATCCTGAGAGTCGCCGCGGTCGGTGCCGCAGCGGCTATGGCATTCGGTGCACTCACCGCGTGTACGACCGGTGGCGGCGCGGCCGCAGCCAAGAAGGTCACCCTGACTTTCTGGCAGAACTCGACGACTGGTCCGGGTCAGGCATTCTGGAAGACGACAATTGCCGACTTCGAGAAGAGCCACAAGAACATCACCATCAAGATGCAGTCGATTCAGAACGAAGATCTGGATGGCAAGTTACAGACTGCGCTTAACTCTGGTAGCGCGCCCGACATCTTCCTGCAGCGTGGCGGTGGCAAGATGGCCGCCATGGTTAACGCGGGCCAGGTTCTGGAGCTCACCAGCCTGATCACGGCGAAGACGAAGTCTGCGGTTGGTGCCGGCGCATTCGCGGCAGAGTCGATCTCGGGCAAGACGTATGCGATGCCAGTCGATGTGCTCCCAGAAGGCATCTACTACAGCAAGGATCTGTTCAAGGC
>JADGOT010000018.1 GCA_017882805.1 Glaciihabitans sp.
CGTCAGCACGCTTCCCGCTCGAGCGAGTGGACAGCCGCGCAGCGTCGCCGAATCAGACTCCTCGTCCGATCCGATCGATAAGGCTGAAGCCATGACCTATTCCGTTGCCGTTGCAGGCGCGAGCGGATACGCGGGTGGTGAAGTTCTGCGACTTCTCGCAGCCCACCCCGAGTTCGACGTCACTACCGTCACCGCGTTCTCGAATGCAGGGCAGCCGCTGTCCACGGTGCAGCCGCATCTGCGCTCGCTCGCCGACCTGGTCCTGGTCGACACAACACCTGCGAACCTTGCCGGTCACGACATCGTGTTTCTCGCCCTGCCACACGGCAAATCGGGCGAGCTAACCGCGCAGCTGGATGCGCCCACCCTGGTGGTCGATTGCGGCGCGGATCACCGGCTCACCGATGAGAACGCGTGGGCGAAGTTCTACGGCGGAGAATACTTTGGCGCGTGGCCTTATGGCCTGCCCGAGCTGCTGCTCGCCGGCGGAGGGACCCAGCGCGAGAACCTCGTTGGCGCGAAGAGGATTGCGGTTCCCGGGTGCAACGTCACCGCCATTACGCTCGGGCTCGCTCCGGGCATTCACGCCGGAGTAATCGAACCGGATGATCTTGTCGCGATCCTCGCAGTCGGCACCTCCGGAGCTGGCAAGGCGGCCAAGCCGGAGCTGATCGCAAGCGAGATCCTCGGTTCGGCGTCGGCCTACGCGGTCGGTGGAACCCACCGGCACACTCCGGAGATCGTGCAGAACCTGACCGTAGCTGGCGGGACAGGCGTCACCGTGTCATTTACCCCAATGCTCGTTCCAATGTCCCGCGGGATTCTCGCGACTTCGACCGCGAAGCTGGCGAAGGGAGCAACGTCGGCGATCGTGCGCAAGGCGTTCGAGGATGCCTACGCGAACGAGCCGTTTGTGCACCTGCTGCCCGATGGCGAGTTTCCGCGGACGGCAGACACGGTTGGTGCCAATACCGCGCTCATCGGCCTTGCTGTCGACGAGGTCGCTGGCCGGGTCGTCACGATCACCGCCCTCGATAATCTCGTGAAGGGTACGGCTGGTGCGGCCATCCAGTCCGCGAACATCGCTCTCGGCCTGTCCGAGACTCTCGGCCTCACAACGAACGGAGTTGCGCCGTGAGCGTGACAGCAGCCAAGGGATTCGTCGCGACGGGTCTCGAAATCGGCCTCAAGAACAGCGGCGGCAAAGATCTCGCCCTCGTGCAAAACCTTGGACCGCGGAAAGCCGCGGCGGTCGTCTTCACCAGCAATCGAGCTAAGGCCAATCCGATCATCTGGTCGCAGCAGGTCATCGCAGACGGGGTCGTCGAGGCGATCATCCTGAACTCGGGGGGAGCGAACTGCTACACGGGCGCTCAGGGTTTTCAGGTCACTCATGCCACAGCCGAGGCGGTTGCCGAGAAGCTCGGAGTCTCGTCGGGTGACGTTCTCGTCTGTTCTACGGGTCTCATCGGTGACCAGCTTCCGCTCGAGAAAATTCTGGTCGGCATCGAGAAGGCCGAGCTGACTGAGGATGGAGGCGAGGCCGCGTCGGAGGCGATTCTCACCACCGACTCACATCCGAAGCGCACGATCGTTGCGGGCGACGGCTGGTCGATCGGCGGCATGGCCAAAGGCGCCGGGATGCTCGCACCCGGACTTGCGACCATGCTCGTCGTGATCACGACCGACGCCGTCGTGGACTCGGCGACACTGGATGCCGCCCTCCGGGCTGCGACGCGCGTCACCTTCGACCGACTCGACTCCGACGGCTGCATGTCGACCAACGACCAGGTCACGCTGATGGCGAGCGGTGCATCGGGAATCACACCCTCCGACGCGGAGTTCGCGGCAGCCGTCAGGCAGGTGTGCGACGAACTCGCGCAGTTACTTCAGGAGGACGCCGAAGGCGCAAGCCACGACATCGTGATCGAGACCACGGGCGCCGTCACCGAGGACGACGCCGTCGAGGTCGGGCGCTCGGTCGCTCGCAACAACCTGTTCAAGGCCGCGGTGTTCGGCAACGACCCCAACTGGGGTCGGGTGCTCGCAGCGATCGGAACCACGTCCGCACCGTTCGATCCTTACGCCGTCGATGTAAGCATGAACGGGGTGATGCTGTGCCGATCCGGTGAACCGGGGGAGTCGCGCGACCTCGTTGACCTCACGCCCCGACGGGTGCACGTGCTGATCGATCTGAAGGCGGGCGGGGCGACGGCGACCATCCGCACCAACGACCTAACGCACGACTACGTGCACGAGAACAGCGCGTACAGCTCGTGAGCGACAATCCTCGTGAGTTGGGTGCTGCGGTCAAAGCCGCCGTGCTGATCGAGTCGTTGCCGTGGCTGCAGCGATTCGCGGGCAAAGTCGTCGTCGTGAAGTTCGGTGGCAATGCCATGGCCAGCGACGACCTGAAGCGGGCGTTTGCCGAAGACATGGTCTATCTGCGCCACGCGGGGCTGAAGCCCGTCGTGGTGCACGGTGGAGGCCCGCAGATTTCGGCTGAGCTCGATGCGCGCGGCATTTCGAGTGAGTTCCGCGGTGGTCTGCGCGTGACGACACCCGAGGTCATGACAGTGGTCAAGGAAGTGCTCGAGACGCGGGTCAACGCAGAGCTGGTCGAGCTCATTAACGAACACGGCGCCTACGGCGTTGGTCTGTCTGGCGAGTCGCAGGATCTGTTCGGCGGCCGGCGCCGGGGCACTGTCGTCGACGGTGAAGAGGTTGATCTGGGACTAGTGGGCGACGTTGTCGAGGTCGATCCCGCCGTCATCCTTGAGTTGCTGGACGACGGGTTCATTCCCGTCGTGTCTTCGGTTGCCCCCGACCTGGATGAGCCCGGCCAGTCGCTTAACGTGAACGCCGACTCGGCTGCAGCGTCTTTGGCGGTCGCGCTCGAGGCGGCGAAGCTCGTGATTCTCACGGATGTTGCCGGACTCTACAGTGACTGGCCGAATCGCGACTCGCTGGTATCGCACCTGACCGCGGGCGAACTCACGGAACTGCTGCCGTCGCTTACGTCGGGGATGATTCCCAAGATGCTGGCCTGCCTCGAGGCAGTCGAGGCAGGTGTCGAGAAGGCGGCCATCATCGACGGCCGCATCCCGCACTCGATACTGCTCGAAATCTTCACGTCCGACGGAATTGGAACAGAGGTGGTGGCACAGTGACAACGACGACCGAAACGTGGACGAACCGCTTCGGCGCCGCGATGATGGGCTCCGCGCCGCCGCCGACCGCGGTGCTGGTGCGCGGCGAGGGATGCTACGTCTGGGACGCCGAAGGCAATAGGTACCTCGACTTCCTGGCTGGAATCGCAGTCAACTCGCTCGGTCACGCGCATCCTGTCCTGGTGGAGGCCGTGAGTCGCCAGATCGCGACGCTCGCGCACATCTCCAACTACTTCGCGTCTCCGTCGCAGATCGAACTCGCCGAGCGTCTCAAGCGCATCAGCGGCGCGGGTGATCGTGGACGGGTCTACTTCGGCAACTCGGGTGCTGAGGCAATCGAGGCCGCCATCAAGCTGTCGCGCCTCAATCAGGGCCGCACCAAGATTGTGGCTCTGACCAATGCGTTCCACGGTCGCACAATGGGGTCGTTATCGCTGACGGCCAAGCCCGCGATGCGCGATGCGTTTCAGCCTCTGCTGCCAGGCGTCGAACACATCGACGCGACGATTGAGGCGCTCGAGGCGGCGATCGATGACACCGTCGCCGCGCTCATCGTCGAACCGATTCAGGGTGAGGCGGGCGTTGTCGAACTGCCGGACGGCTATCTCGAACGAGCACGCGAGCTCACCGCCAAGCACGGCGTACTGCTGATTCTGGACGAGATTCAGACCGGCGCCGGCCGCACGGGCACCTGGTTCTACTTTCAGCAGAAGGGAATCGTGCCCGACGCGATCGCGGTCGCGAAGGGCATCGCCGGGGGAGTACCCATCGGAGCGCTGGTGACGTTCGGGAACGCATCCGACCTGTTCCAGCGCGGTCAACACGGGAGCACGTTCGGCGGCAACCCGCTGGCGACTACCGCGGCCAACGCCGTACTTGGTGAGATCGAGCGCGCGGGGCTGGTCGAGGCGGTGGCCAGCAAGGGCGAGCGGATCCGGAATGGCATCGAGGCCGCGAACTCTCCGCTGGTTGCGGAGACGAGGGGAGCTGGCCTGCTGATTGGTGTCGGCCTCACCAAACCGGTCGCGCACGAGATCGTGGCCGCAGCCTTTGGCCTCGGACTCATCGTCAACGCGGCCAGCGAGACGAGCATCCGGATCGCACCGCCGCTGATCGTCAGCGACACAGAGATCGACGAGTTTGCGATCAAATTCACAAAAGCCTTGGAGGCAGTGGCATGACCCGGCACTTTCTGCGCGACGATGACCTGACCGGAGCCGAGCAGCTCGAGATTCTCGACCTGGCCGAGAAGCTCAAGACAGATCGCTTCCAGACCACGCCTCTGGCCGGTCCACAGACCGTCGCGGTGATCTTCGACAAGTCCTCAACGCGCACCCGCGTGAGCTTCGCGGTGGGCATCGCTGACCTCGGCGGCATCCCGCTCATTATCTCCACGGCCAATAGTCAGTTGGGTGGCAAAGAGACTGCCGCGGACACGGCACGTGTACTCGAGCGCCAGGTCGCGGCGATCGTCTGGCGCACGTACGCGCAGTCCGGGCTCCAGGAGATGGCGCTGGGCACGACCGTGCCGGTGATCAACGCGCTGAGCGACGACTTCCACCCGTGCCAGTTGCTCGCAGACTTGCTCACCATTCGGGAGCACCGTGGCGAGCTCAAGGGCCTCACCATCACGTTCCTCGGCGACGGTCGCAGCAACATGGCGCAGTCGTATGTGCTGGCCTGCGCGACCGCGGGTATCCACATCCGGATTGCCTCACCCGCGGAGTACGCGCCGGATCCGGCTGTGGTTCAGGACGCCGACGCGATTGCCGCGAAGACTGGCGGCTCGGTCACGCTATTCACTGATCCGCTCGAGGCCGTCGCCGGAGTTGACGTTGTTGTCACTGACACCTGGGTCTCGATGGGCAAGGAAGAGGAGAAAGCCGAACGCCTGCGCAGCTTTGGGCAGTATCAGGTCAACGCCGACCTGATGGCGCTAGCCAAGGCCGACGCACTGTTCCTGCACTGCCTGCCAGCCGACCGCGGATTCGAGGTCACGGCGGAGGTCATCGACGGACCGCAGAGCGTTATCTGGGACGAGGCCGAGAACCGCCTGCACGCCCAGAAGGCTCTCCTGGTCTGGCTCCTCCGCTAGCTGGCGCGCCGCCGCCTCTGCGGCGCGCAATGGCGCAGAAGTGACGTACACGCCGCCACTTCTGCGCTGCGGCTCAACGATTTGACACATCTAAACTTGACCACGACTTCACAAGGAGAAAAATGACAGAGCGCGTTGTCCTCGCCTATTCGGGCGGCCTCGACACCTCAGTGGGCATTGGCTGGCTGCATGATGCGACGGGCAAGGATGTTGTTGCCCTCGCGGTCGACGTCGGCCAGGGTGGCGAAGACATGGACGACATCCGCCAGCGCGCGCTCGACTGCGGCGCTGTTGAAGCGGTGGTCGTGGATGCGAAGGACGAGTTCGCCGCCGACTACCTGATGCCGGCGCTGAAGGCGAACGCCATGTACCAGAAGCGCTATCCACTGGTCTCCGCGCTCAGCCGCCCTGTCATTGCAAAACACCTCGCGCGGGTTGCGAAGGAGATGGGTGCGGACTCGGTCGCGCACGGCTGCACGGGTAAAGGCAACGACCAGGTGCGTTTCGAGGCGGCCGTCGCTGCGCTCGCCCCTGACCTTACGAGCATCGCTCCTGTGCGTGACCTCGCGCTCACCCGCGACAAGGCCATCGTCTACGCCAACGAGCACAACCTGCCCATCCGCCAGAGCGCCAAGAACCCGTACTCGATTGACAAGAATGTCTGGGGGCGGGCGGTCGAGACAGGCTTCCTCGAAGATCCGTGGAATGCGCCGGTCGAGGACCTCTACGAGTACACCCAGGATCCCGATGTCGAGCGCGAACCCGACGAGATCACCATCACGTTCACCGCGGGAATCCCGACGGCAATCGACGGCGTTGCGTACAGCCCGCTCAAGGTCGTTGAGATCATGAACGCCTTGGCAGGTAAGCACGGCATTGGTCGGATCGATGTCGTCGAGGATCGTCTGGTCGGCATCAAGAGCCGCGAGGTCTATGAGGCGCCAGGCGCGATTGCCCTGATCGCCGCGCACGAGGAACTCGAGAGCCTGACCATAGAGCGCGACCTCGGCCGATACAAGCGTGGCGTCGAGTCCGAGTGGGCGAACCTGGTCTACGACGGCCTCTGGTATTCGGGGCTCAAGCGTTCGCTGGATGTCTTCATCAACGACACCCAGAAGTATGTCTCGGGCGAGATTCGCCTCAAGCTCCACGGCGGCCGCGCGGTCGTCACCGGCCGCAAGAGCGAGCAGAGCCTGTACGACTTCAGCCTGGCCACCTACGACACCGGCGACACGTTTGACCAGTCGCTGTCGAAAGGCTTCATCGAGATCTGGTCGCTGCCGTCGAAGATTTCTGCTCGCCGAGATCTGCAAGGCAAATAGGAACGCGGGTTGAGCTTGTCGAAACCAGGCGGTAGCAACGAGGGTTCCCTTTGGGGAGCCCGCTTCGCCGCCGGGCCATCGCCCGAATTGGCTGCACTCAGTCGGTCGACCCATTTCGACTGGCAGCTCTATCCCTACGACATCGCGGGGTCGAAGGCGCACGCCAAAGCGTTGGCGAAGGGCGGCTACCTTACGTCGGCAGAACTCGCCGCAATGCTCGAGGCTCTCACTACTCTCCAATCCCAGATCGACACGGGGGAGTTCACTCCTCTCGACTCCGATGAGGATGTGCACTTCGCGCTCGAGCGCGGTTTAGTCGAGATCGCCGGCGCCGAACTGGGTGGCAAGCTCCGAGCCGGTCGCAGTCGCAACGATCAGATTGCCACGCTCATCCGGCTCTACCTGCTGGATCACTCGGCACGTATTGCCCGACTGGTCGTTCAACTAATTGACGCGATCGCTGCTCAGGCCGAGGCGGCCGGTACCGCCCCGATGCCGGGCCGTACGCACATGCAGCACGCCCAGCCGATTCTTCTGGCTCACCACCTGCTCGCGTACGCGTGGCCGCTCCTGCGCGGTCTCGAGCGGCTGCAGGACTGGCGAGTGCGGGCATCCTTCTCGCCCTATGGTGCTGGCGCGCTGGGGGGCAACGGTTTTGGGCTGGATGTCGATCTCGTTGCCGCAGAGCTCGGTCTCGGCGCCGCCAGCGAGAACTCGCTCGATGCGACCGCGAGTCGGGATGTGGTGGCCGAGTTCGCCTTCATCGCCGCGCAGCTGGGCATAGATCTGTCGCGCTTCGCCGAAGACATCATTATCTGGGCAACCAAAGAGTTCGACTTTGTGACACTGCACGACGCGTTCTCGACCGGGTCGTCGATCATGCCGCAAAAGAAGAACCCCGATATCGCGGAGCTCGCTCGCGGTAAGTCCGGGCGGCTGATCGGTAATCTGACCGGCCTCCTTGCGACCTTCAAAGGACTTCCGCTGGCGTACGACCGCGATTTGCAGGAAGACAAGGAGCCGATCTTCGACTCCGTTGCGACGCTCGAGGTGCTGCTTCCCGCGTTCACCGGCATGGTCTCGACACTCGTCTTCAATACCGCCCGGATGGCCGAACTCGCGCCGGCCGGCTTCGCGCTTGCGACGGATGTCGCGGACTGGCTTGTGCGAGAAGGCGTGCCGTTTCGGGAGGCGCACGAGATCAGCGGCGCGCTTGTGCGGTTCTGTGAGGAACGCGGGCTCGAGCTCGATGAGCCGACCGACGAGCAGTACCTGAGCGTGTCGCCCAGGCTGACGGCAGCGCTTCGCTCATCCCTTACTGTTGAGGCATCGCTCGCCGCCAGGTCGAGCCCCGGTGGCACCGCACCAGACCGAGTGAAAGAACAGCTGTCCGCACTCACCCGCCGAGTGCGAGAACTAGAAAAGGCAACGCTATGACCCTGCAGAAAGACCAGCCGAAGCCCGAAGAAAGTCGTCGCGGACGGATCATCCGGTTCTCGATCCTTGGCCTCGCGGGCGCCCTCCTCGTTGCCGCGATCATCATTTGGATCGTCAGCGGCGTCAAGATCTTCTAGAGTTCGCGCGTTCCCGTGTTCGATCGCGAGCTGCTCAGCCGCCCGTCGGTCGAAGTTGCGCCGCTACTCCTCGGCGCCATCATCCGCGGTCGCGGCGTGAGCGTTCGGCTCACCGAGGTCGAGGCATACCTGGGTGGGGTTGATCCGGGGTCTCACGCCTTTCGTGGAGAAACGCCACGCAACCGTGTGATGTTCGGCGAACCGGGTCACCTCTATACCTACTTCACCTATGGGATGCACGTGTGTGCGAACGTCGTGTGCTCGCCCGTCGGCATCGCTACGGCGGTTCTGCTGCGTGCGGGCGAGGTAGTTGACGGCGTGGAGCTTGCTCGAGAGCGCAGAACCACAAGCCGAACCGATGCCGACCTCGCACGTGGGCCTGCTCGCCTAGTTGTCGCGCTTGGCATTGAGCTCGCCGACAATGGCAGCGACCTCGAGTCCGGTGACGTCACGCTCGAACTGGCGGGGAAGCAGGAATCCTTCGAGCAGGGACCGCGCACCGGTGTTTCGGGCGCGGGTGGCACCGTCGACTTTCCCTGGCGGTTCTGGATCCCGGGCGATCCGACTGTCTCGCCCTACAAGGCCTCGCTTCCAAAGAAGCGCTCGCGCTCGGCTACCCTGTAGATCGTGCCAGCCGCAGCATCCGACGCCCTCAGCCAGCAGAGCAACGACTCGAGTTTTTCCGATATCTGGTCGGAGCTCGAATGGCGCGGCCTCGTGCATGTCTCGACCAACGCGGACGAGCTGAGAGATCTGCTCGCCGGGAAACCGATCACCTACTACTGCGGCTTCGATCCCACCGCCCCGAGCCTTCACCTTGGCAATCTTGTGCAGCTGTTGCTCATGCGCCGCCTGCAGCTTGCCGGCCACAAGCCGCTGGGACTCGTCGGCGGCTCGACAGGGCTCATCGGTGACCCTCGGCCCACTGCGGAGCGCACGCTCAATACCCGGGAGACGGTGGCCGAGTGGGTTGGCTACCTGCAGTCGCAGGTCAGCAAGTTCCTGAGCTTCGATGGTGACAACGCCGCGCGCCTCGTCAACAACCTGGACTGGACCGCGCCCCTCAGCGCGATCGACTTCCTGCGCGAGATCGGTAAGCACTACCGGGTGGGCACCATGATCAAGAAGGACGCGGTCAGCACCCGCCTCAACTCCGACGAGGGCATCAGCTACACCGAGTTCAGCTATCAGATCCTTCAGGGCCTCGACTTTCGTCAGCTCTACCTCGACTACGGGTGCGTGCTGCAGACGGGTGGATCCGATCAGTGGGGCAACCTGACCAGCGGCGTCGACCTGATCAAGAAGGCTGAGGGTGCGACCGTTCACGCGATCGGTACGCCCCTGATCACCAACTCGGATGGCCAGAAGTTCGGTAAGAGCGAGGGCAATGCGATCTGGCTCGACGAGAAGCTCACGACCGCATACGCCATGTACCAGTTCTGGCTCAACACCGATGACGCAGATGTGATTGACCGCCTCAAGGTCTTCACCTTCCTGTCGCGCGAACGCATCGAGGAGCTCGCGATCGCCGTGGCGAACGAACCCTTCCGCCGCGAGGCGCAGCGCCTGCTCGCGAGCGAGGTCACGGGACTGGTCCACGGCGAGGCGGCCGTGACTGCCTCGATCGTCGCAGCGGATGCACTCTTCGGGCAGGGTGACCTGGCAGCTCTCGATGCCGCGACCCTTGCGAGTGCGATCGCAGAGCTGCCGACTACGGATGCGACATCCGGTGCCTCGATCGCCCAGCTGCTGGCCGATACCGGCCTGGTCACGAGTCTTGGCGAGGCCCGGCGTGCGATCGGCCAGGGGGGCGTGTACCTCAACAACGCCAAGGTGGAATCTGAGGCGGAGGTGCTTGGGGCATCCGAGCTCGCTGGCGGGATTTGGATTCTGCGGCGCGGAAAGAAGACTCTCGCCGGAATTCGCGACTCTCGCGCGCGTACGTAACCTCCCCGTGATCTGATCGGTCTACTCTGTGTTTCACGGCGAGAAGGGATCCCGTGAGCGACGAGAATGACTCAGGTACCACCCTGCCGCCTGTGGCGCCCGCGACTCCTGCAACGGGGGGCGCATTCGACTGGCTGGTCGAATCGCACCAGCAATCGGCTCCCATGGCACCGCTGACCGACGACATTCCTGCGCCACGCTCCGCGACCCACAGTTTCCAACTGCCGGATCCTGCGCCGCCCCCCTCGCAGGGTGCGGCGTTCCCCGACCTGCTCACTCCGGCCTGGCCTGCAGAGCCGGTGCAAGCGTCATCTTTCTTCCCACCGGTAGCGCCGGCGGCCGCGCCGCCAGCACCCACCCCGGTAGCGCCGGCGGCCGCGCCGCCAGCACCCACCCCGGTAGCGCCAGCTGTCCCAGTGCCCGCTGTTCCAGTGCCAGCCGACCCAGTGCCAGCTCTGGCTGCGGCGATGCCCCGGGCTGTTCCACCGCCCGCGCCATCGCTAGGCACCCCACCACCGAGCTTGTTGTCTGCGCCCGTTCTACCGATACAGGATGCGCAGGCGCCGATGGCGCCGCCGAGCGCTGCGCCTTCGATGACACAGACGCCGATGGTGCCCGCACCGCTAGCGCCTCCACCCGTCGCGCAGGAACCGCTGCCACCCGCGCGTGTCGCATACCCGACTGCCGCTGCACCGCCTCCCGCTCCCGCACCTGCTCCTGTAGCGTCGCAGTCGCAGTCGCAGTCGGCCGCCCCTTTTTCCTTCGCTGCCGAGCCCCTTGCACCGGCGTCCTTTGGGAACGGTGCTGCTCCAACTTCGTTCGCTCTCGAGCGCCACGGCGGTCGACCACGATCGGGTAACGGCGCGCTTGACTGGGTCGCCTTTGTGCTCTCAATCCTTGCGCCCCCGATCGGCTTGCTGCTGGGTATCACCGCGGTTGTCGTGGACTCGCGAACAAAGGGATACGTTGCGGGCATTGCGAAGGCCGCGATTGGCATCGGGGCGGCGCTCACGGTGGTGCTCGGCGTTGCCATCGTCGTTCAGGCGAAGATCAACAACGACCAGGCTGCGCACGCGTCGATCGTCGCTAGTTCGCACGCCTGGTGCACCCAGTTGAAGACCAACCCCGCGACGCTCACCAGCGACACGCTGGGCTGGCCGTCGCCCGGCGATACCATTCCGGCGTCGATCGCCAAGATGAAGACCTATGAGACGTTCTGGGAATCCCTCGCCAAGGTCGCACCTGCGGGCATCCTGTCGGACTCTCAGAAGGTTGCCGCGACCGCGAAGTCGATCGGCACTACGGTGCAGTCGACCCAGACCTTGAACGACGCCGGCAACATCGCACAGATGCAAAACGTGGTCGCGAGAAGCGGCATCAAGAGCTGGGTTTCGAACTACTGCAACTAGGCCAAGTGCGTGTCCGCCAGCGACGACACGCCCGGGATGCTTGAAATTTGGCTCGCCCCCGTAACCCCCGTAAAGTAATCACTTGTCACCCCAAAGGTTTGGCACAGTCGAAGAACTGACCGGCCTCAAGAGGTGCAGTGCTTTTCTCAGAACGCAATTCTTCTCCAAGAACATTGCTTCTCTAGAAGTGCGAATCCAAGCCCCAAACAGATGCGATTTTTGTCGTGTTGTTGCATGCGGTTTTGGATGCAAGGCCCACCAAGATTTGACACGTCAATCGGGTCGCGATGTGAACTTCGGTTTGCGGCGCGGCGAGTTGACAGCCCCTTCCTTGGTGGTAGGTTAGAGCAGTTGCCCTAAATTCGATCCGTGAGGTGAGAAGTAGGCGCGCCCGATCCTTGAGAACTCAACAGCGTGCACAATGTCAAATGCCAAAAACCCGTAGCGGCGTAGGTAGTTTTTCTAACTACTGACCCGCGACGGATTCCTTTGGAATAGATATAAACAAAACAAAAGCAAGTCAGTAATGATTTGTCATTTGTCAGTTTCAAACTTGCAACCTTGTCCGCCCATTCCGGCGGCAGGTTGCACTAGATGTGCCACTGC
>JADGOT010000177.1 GCA_017882805.1 Glaciihabitans sp.
CGCGCACATCGGTCGATCACTCGCACCGCACGGAGCGGTACTCGCGCTCCGGCAAGGTGAGCCTGACCTTGTCGCGTCGCGATGAAAACGGCATCATCCGGCTCCGCACGCCGACGTCTCGCCCGATCAGCGAGTGTGAACCAGACCCATTGGCCGGATTCGACCCGGTCGGCTCTAGGAGGAGCAACGATGAACGCGTGGTTTGAAACGGTCGCTGAGGCGCAGCGGCGGGCGAAGAAGCGTCTGCCCTCCTCAGTTTACGGGGCGCTCGTAGCCGGCTCGGAGCGGGGCACGACCATTGACGACAACACGGCGGCATTCGGCGAGCTCGGGTTCGCGCCGCACGTCGCTGGCCACCATGCCGAGCGAGATCTCTCGACGACCGTGATGGGGATACCGATCTCGTTCCCCGTCATCATCTCGCCCACCGGCGTGCAGGCCGTGCATCCCGATGGGGAGGTCGCCGTCGCGCGAGCCGCAGCAAACCGTGGCACCATCATGGGGCTGAGCTCGTTCGCATCCAAGCCAGTCGAAGCTGTGGTGGCAGCGAATCCGAACACGCTGTTCCAGATGTACTGGTCCGGAACGCGCGAGACGATGGTTCAGCGGATGGATCGTGCTCGCGCTGCCGGCGCGAAGGGGCTGATTGCCACGCTCGACTGGTCGTTTTCGAACGGCCGTGATTGGGGAAGTCCCCGGATTCCGGAGAAACTCAACCTCAAAACGATGGTCACCTTTGCCCCGGATGTTCTGCCTCGGCCGGCCTGGCTGTGGCAGTTCGCGCGTCGCTTCGACTTGCCCGACCTCACGACGCCGAACCTGCAGCCGCCCGGCGGGAAGGCACCGACGTTTTTCGGCGCCTACTACGAATGGATGAGCACACCGCCTCCGCAGTGGGATGACATCGCGTGGCTGGTGAAAGAGTGGGGCGGCCCCGTCATGCTCAAGGGCATTACGCGCGTCGACGACGCCAAGCGAGCGATCGACAGCGGAGTCACGGCGATCTCGGTGTCGAACCACGGCGGCAACAATCTCGACACCACCCCAGCGCCCATCCGCGTCCTCGGCTCGGTCGCCGACGCGGTGGACGGCCAGCTAGAGGTGCTCCTGGACGGCGGCATCCGGCGCGGTGGTGATGTGGCGAAGGCACTTGCCCTGGGCGCGCGTGCCGTCATGATCGGGCGAGCGTACCTGTGGGGCCTCGCCGCGAACGGCCAGGCTGGCGTCGAGAACGTTCTCGATATCCTGAGGGGCGGACTGGACTCCGCGGTGCTGGGACTCGGCCGCAAGTCGGTTCAAGAGCTCAGGCCAGAGGATCTCGCGCTGCCGATGGACTTCAGTCGCACACTCGGCACGGTGCGGTGACCGTCTTCCGACTCGATGCGGTTTCGTGGCCGGAGCTTCCGCTCGGCGCGCAACTCCTCATTCCGACGGGTTCAACGGAGCAGCACGGACCGCACCTGCCGTTCGACACTGACACGATAATCGCAAGCGAGGTCGCTCACCGTGCCGCCGAGCGCCTTCTAGATCCTGTCATCGTGGCACCATCGCTCGCGTACGGAGCGAGCGGTGAGCATCAGGGATTTCCCGGCACCATGTCGATCGGAACAGACGCGCTACAGGTTGTGATCCTCGAAATTGCGCGCTCGGCGCGATCATGGGCTCGGCGCCTTGTTGTCATCAACGCACACGGCGGCAACGTCCCGGCGCTGATCGCTGTCACGCGGCAGCTTCGCGCTGAGGGTCATGATGCGGCTTGGCTTCCCTGCCAGTCGGAGAATACTGACGCCCATGCTGGGTTCGACGAGACCTCGCTCATGCTGCGGCTGCGACCTCGCGACGTCGGGCTGGCTAGGCCAGTCGGCAACACGGCTGCGGTCTCCACGCTGTTGCCCAGTCTGCGGAGTGAGGGAGTGATCGGGGTTTCTCCCAACGGCGTGCTTGGCGACGCCCGAGGGTCGACTGCGGCACACGGCGAACTGCTTCTTCGTGAGATGGTGGACGATGCGGTGCGGCGGTTGGGTGCGACCGAGCCGGACGACCGCGGATGCTTGATCGCCATTGCGGGGGAAAACCCGTGACACTCCCGAACGGTTTCGCCGTGCGTCTCAACCGGCACACACGCATCCTCGACGGAGGCAGGGCAGTCCTCGGCGGCACGCCGACTCGGCTCGTCCGCTTGACGGCTCGGGCGAGTCCGCTCATTCGAGGAGGCCGAGTGACCGTGCGCGACCCCGCAACAGCGCTGCTCGCTGAGCGGCTCATTCAGTTAGGGATGGCTGACCCCGTGATTGAGGAGCTCGCGCCCTTCGAGGCGGAATGGACGCTCGTAGTGCCCGTTCGCGATCGACCCGCCCAGCTTGACCGACTGCTGGAATCGGTGGAAAACGGGCGCGCCATCGTGGTCGTGGATGACGCTTCGCGGCGCCCCGGGCTCATCGCAGACGTGGCTGCCCGGCACGGTGCGAGGCTGATTACCCTCACTGAAAATGTCGGGCCGGGGGCAGCGCGCAACGCCGGGCTGGCGACAGTAACGACGCCCTATGTCGTCTTTGCGGACTCTGACATCGTTCTTTCGCCCGACACAGTGCCCGTGTTGCTGAAGCATTTCTGGGATCCGAAGGTGGCGATGGCTGTACCGCGCATCGCAGGACTGGCGACGGATTCTTCGGATAATTGGATCGGGCGTTACGAGAAGTCCAAATCGTCGCTCGACCTCGGAGATCGCCCCGCGGCAGTCCGCCCAAGGTCTCCAGTCTCGTGGGCCTCGACCGCATGCGTCGTGGCGAAAGTCGACGCGCTCGGGTCTGCGTTCGATGAGGCGCTGCGCATCGGCGAGGACGTTGATCTCGGGTGGCGCATCGTGGACGCTGGCTGGCGCATCCGTTACGAGCCCGCCATCGAAGCCTGGCACGAGCATCGAACCCGCTTTTGGGACTGGTGGTCGCGCAAGGCGGTCTACGGCACCGCGGCGAGCCCGCTCGGTGCGCGGCATCCGGATGCCATCGCACCGGCGATCTTCGCGCCGTGGAGTGCTGCGGTGATCATCGCGCTGGTCGCGCAGCGTCGGTGGTCGGTGCCCGTTGCACTGGGGATCGCGGGGCTCACGGCTGTGCGGATCAGTCGCCGTCTGGGGCGGGTCGAGCATTCGCTCACTTGGGCGAGCTGGCTCACCGGCAACGGAGCGCTCGCCGCTCTTTCTCAAACATCCGCACTCCTTCTGCGCCACTGGTGGCCGCTCACGGTGATGGGGATGTTTGCGTCACGTCGCGTGCGTCGGGCGGTCGCGGTTGCCGCGATCGCAGACGTGGTGGTCGACTATGTGCGGCCCGGCACGATCGACCTCGATCCGGTACGGTACGGCATCGCCCGTCGCCTCGACGATCTCGCCTACGGGGCCGGCGTGTGGTTCGCTGCTATAAGGGCGCGTTCGTTCGTCTCGTTGATGCCCCGCCTGACGACGGGGAGCGGTCGGGCCGACAACCGCGCCTCCAGTCAGACGAGTGAGTAACCGCCATCCACCGTGACGATGCTCCCCGTGGCGTAGGTCTGGGTCATGCAATAGAGAAACGCTTGCGCCGCCTCGTCGGCGTTTCCGACGTGGCCGACGAGATTGGATGCGGCCGTCTGATCGAACAGGGCGGTGCGCGCGTCGTGATCGAGGGTTGACCACAACCCGGTGCTCATGAATCCGGGCCGCACGAGATTCACCCGTATGGGCGAGAGTTCCATCGCGAGCGCTCTGGTAAGGGCCTCCATCGCGCCACAGATGCTTGCGATCACCCCGGACGTCGCGCGGGGACGGACCGCTGCTGCGCCACTCGTCAAAGTGATGGATCCCGTGCGGGACAGATGGGGAAGCGCGGTGCGAATCGCAGTCAATGCACCGAAATAGCGGATGTCGAACGACGCGCGTACGTCCGCAATATCCAGCTCCGTGATTCTTCCGGTGCACGGGGGCTCGGCTGCGGTATAGACGAGGTGATCGACTGAGCCGACTTCGCCCCAGACGCGGCGGAGGCATGCCTCGTCGAGTGCGCTGATTGCGTAGCCCCTCGATCCGGGCGGTAGCTGTGCCAATCCGCGCTCGACGCTTGCGGGCTTCCGCGAGATGAGGATTACATCAGCCGCGGCTGCCGCGGCGGCACGGGCCGTTGCAAGCCCCATCCCCGACGTTCCGCCCACAACGGCCACGCGGGCGTCGGCGAGGCCGGCGTTCATGCTCCGGGGAGCGATCGCGCGAGGGTCGGAAGCGCCTGCAATTGTGTGCCAATCTC
>JADGOT010000178.1 GCA_017882805.1 Glaciihabitans sp.
GCCGAAAGGCCAAGAAAGCGGTATCGCCAAAGTCCGCTCGAAAGGCACCCACGAACGCGAAGAAGCCACAAAAGGCAGGGAGTGCCCTTACCTGACCTGTGGCGGATCGAAAACGTCCACGCTGGCCGCGACAGCGACCTCACGATAGGCGGCAGCGAGCGCAGCCAACGGCGCGTGAGCGTTGAGCCCGCTGGGGTTGGGGACCACCCAAAGTGGAGCGCCGCCGAGAAGTTCAGGCTGGAGTCCGACCCGGGCTGCAGGTCGTTCGAACGCGATGCGGTAGGCGGTGATGCCGAGCATTGCCACCACGGCGGGCTTGATCGCGGCGACCCGGGTCTCGAGCGCCCTCGCCCCGGAACGAAGTTCGGCGACGGTCAACTCATCGGCTCGAGCGGACGCACCGGAGAAGAGGTTGGTGATGCCGATGCC
The DNA here is from genome assembly GCA_017882805.1 of Glaciihabitans sp. Lineage (GTDB taxonomy): Bacteria > Actinomycetota > Actinomycetes > Actinomycetales > Microbacteriaceae > Galbitalea. The sequence goes on from JADGOT010000178.1 coordinate 430, forward strand.
CTGCGCCAGAAGCTGTGCGAGGTCATCCGGAGCAAGCCCGTTGGACGCCGAGATCTGGTGATCCGTGATGCCCGCTCGATACAGAGCGGGATAGAACCGGTTGCTGCCGCCACCGAAGTGGGCTTGCACAGCGACGGTACGCAGGCCGGGATTGATGCCGACAAACAGCAGCCGAACGCCCGGGCCGAGCAGGTCGGGTAGCGACTTGCCGCGAAAGGCGTCCAGTTCGGCTCGGGTAAAGGATTTAGGTCTCGCGTCGGCCACAGGGATACCGTACTCGCGGGTTTCGGACGCCGTGATCGCGGGTCCACACATCCGGCGCCTCCCGAGCGCAGAATTGAAGCAAGGAGCGTAACGAATGAATATCCGGCACACCACAGTCACCACCGATCAGATCGATGACGTCATCGTGGTCGCGGAAGACGACGCGATTTCGGGCATCTACTTTCCGCAGCACTGGACAAATCCTGACTGGACGAGTTTCGGCGAGGCGGTAGAGGTTGCGGACGATCCCATCCTCTCGGAGGCAGTCGATCAGCTTGGGCAGTACCTGCGCGGCGAGCGCAGAACCTTCGACTTCGGTGTCGCACTGCATGGGAATGACTTCCAGCAGCGAGTCTGGACGATCCTTCGCGACATCCCATTCGGCGAGACGCGTACGTATGGCGATATCGCGGAACAACTCGGCGACAAGTCACTCGCGCGCATGGTTGGCCAGGCGGTGGGCCACAACCCGATCTCGATCGTCGTTGGTTGTCATCGCGTTGTCGGCAAATCGGGAAGCCTCACCGGCTACGCCGGAGGCCTTGCGCGCAAGGCATTCCTCCTGGATCTCGAGGAGCCGTCGCTCGAGCGGTCAGCCCGACTGTTCTGACGCTTCGGGACCTTTGGCACTGGGCCTGCGAATCAATTCTTGAGTGAATTAGGGATCAGGCTGTCCGAGTAGGAAGCACAAGAGAATGTCGCGAACGCATGGTGTCACGGGCTCAGTGAGCGGTACCGGAAAAGCCACATCGAGCCAGCGCTCTCCCGATGTTCCCGGGAACGCTGGCCTCTGGCTGAGTCGCGGCATCATCGTCGGCGTGGACGGGTCGGAGTCCTCCGTCGGGGCGCTCCAGTGCGCTCTGCGGCTCGGTGCGCTGGCTCAAACAACGGTGAGAGCGGTCGCCGTGTGGCAGCCCGTCCCGTTCGGAAAGTGGGGCACGCCGGTCTACAAGCCCGCAAGAGACGCTGCGGCAATTCTTACAACTGCCGTTGATCGCGTGTGCGGCGACGAGGTTCCGGAGTGGTTCACCGCATTGGCCACACAGGGTGCCCCCGCAGACGCGCTAATCGAGGCCAGCGCGAACGCGGATCTGCTCATAGTGGGCACTCGAGGGCGCGCCAAGGTCACGGGAATGCTCCTTGGGTCGGTCAGTTCGGCATGCCTTGCGCGGGCCAGTTGCCCGGTGCTCGTAGTAAACAACGGTGACACGTACACTCTCAACGAATGACCCTTCACACAACGGCGGAATCTCGCCTCTCAATTCGGCCGCCGGATCACGTCGGGCTATATCGCCGACGAGCGAAGGTCGGCGACGTGCTGGTTGTTTCGCTGTGGATTTCGTCGGCGGTGGCGGTTGGACTGTTCCTCGTCGGTGGCGGAACTGATCGGTTGGGGTCAGTCCCCGACGCCATTACGAGCATCGGGATAATGCTCGGCCTGGTTGGCACCAATTTCGTATTGGCGATGTTGATTCTTGCAGCGCGGGTGCCGTTCATCGACCAGGCGATCGGACATGACCGCGCAATCGCCGTGCATCGAGCGCTCGGAAAGCCGGCATTCCTCCTCCTCCTTGGGCACGGCGTCGTGCTGTTGATTGGCTACGGGCTCAGCTCGGGGACCAACCTGATCGGGGAGATCGCGCCAATGGTCGCGATACCCGACATGCCTCTGGCAATTGTGGCGATCGTCCTGCTCGGCGTCGTCGTTTGGACTTCTCTGGCTACGGTACGCCGGCGGTTTAGCTATGAGACATGGCACTTGATTCACCTCATTACCTACACGGCCGTTCTCGTCTCCATACCCCATCAGCTGAGCATTGGAAGCGTGTTTTCCCCACTCAGCGTAGGCCGGGCGTACTGGCTCGTTTTGTATGTGCTCGCGTTCGGTGCGATCTTCCTGCATCGCTTTCTCCAACCGCTGGTTTCCAGCATTCGGCATAATCTCCGCGTTGATCGAATGGTCGTCGAAGCCCCCGGCGTCGTGTCGATCTACCTGAGTGGTCGACGCCTACGCTCGCTTCGTTCATCGGGCGGGCAATTTTTTGTCTGGCGATTTTGGACGCCGGGGACATGGTGGCACTCCCACCCGATTTCACTCTCCTCGGTCGCTACCGACACCGAGCTGCGGATCACCGTGCGCGATCTCGGCGAGGGGAGCCGAAGTATCAGTTCGGTTCGCCCTGGTACCCGGGTATGGTTCGAGGGCCCTTACGGCATCTTCACCGACGCGGGTCGTACCGCGGAGAAGCTCGCCATAGTTGTTGCCGGAATTGGGATTACGCCCGTTCGAGCACTGGTGCAGGACGCGCGACTGCGGCGCGGGGAGGCTTCGATGCTTCTTCGCGCTTCGACCCCGGATGACCAATACCTGTGGGGCGAGGTAGAGAAACTCGCCGAGCAAAAGGGAATTGCCGTAACAACAATGGTGGGGCGCCGAAGCCCGCGCGGGCGCGGGTGGTTGAACCAAGACGCCGCCGACCGCGGCGTTACGCTGCTGAGTCTTTTCCCTGACCTGGTGGAGAGTGACCTCTACCTGTGCGGTCCGACTGCCTGGGTCACGCTCGTCGAAGCCGAAGCCCGCGCTACGGGAATGCCCGACCATCAAATTCACGCAGAACGGTTCGACTGGTGAGCGCGCGCGCAAACATTGCCGGTGCTCTCAGCGCCGCTGTAGTGGTGGCGATGGCCTGGGTCCTCGGCACCAGCACGCACTCGGCCGGTTCGACAACGGCAACATCGACAAACACTCCGACGGCCGGATCGTCATCGACCAGTTCGCCATCCGGTGGTGGAGCGACCGTATCAGGAACGTTCGTCGGTACGTCGGTGAGCACGCGATACGGAAGTGTGCAGGTAAAGATCGTGGTAGCGGCCGGAAAGATCACCAACGTGATTCCCGTGCGGCTCACGGACCAGGGTGGCCGATCGGTTCAGCTCAGCAACATGGCCGCCCCAATCCTGCGAACTGAAGTTCTGAAGGCGCAGTCGGCGAAGGTCAAATCGGTGAGCGGAGCAACCTATACGACAGACGCCTATCTCCAGTCGTTGCAGGCGGCGATCGACAAGGCGGGGATCTGAGAACATCCCGGCCAGCCGCCGGGTCGCCTGAGAGAATCCTCATCCCATTCGGCCGTTGCTCTGATCCGCGTTGCGTAACGTTGGAGATGTGGAACAGCGAAATCAATCGACCGTGGGCCCTCGGTTTCTGACCCTTGACCTTCCGGCGGGTAGTGCGCAGCCGGTGCTTTGGCGCTGGGTTATTGCCACCGCAATCGCTGTTGGAGGCTCGTTGGCTGCGTGCTTTGCGCTGGCGAGGATCGGCGTCGCGCTATTCCCCTCGACCGCTGGATATGAGCACTTCGCCTTCGTTGACTACAGTCGGCTGACTGTCGTCGGTGTGCTGGGGGCGTGCGTAGCGTGGCCGATCGTGACTCTCGTGACGACTCGTGCTCGACGCTTGTTCTTCTGGCTGGCCGTGATCGTCACGATCGTGAGTCTGGCGCCGGACGTCTGGATTCTTCACTTTGGGCAGCCCGTCGAGGAAGTTGCTGTGCTTGTCGTAATGCACTTCGCGTTGGCGCTGATCACCTACCCAGCGCTGGTGTTTATCGCACCACAGCGCGCCACATCCCGAAGCTAACTACTTGCCGAGGAGCTCTGCGGGGTGAGTCAGTCGCCACCACGAGCTCGGGCCGCGGATGCTTCCCTGAAGTACAACCGGCACGGTTACCGTCGTCTTGCCGGCGACCCATGTGACGCTGCCGACTTTCTCTCCGCTGGCTCCGGTCTTGAGGGTCGTTGTAGTCATCGTCGCCGTGATCGGGGTATTCGACCAGGTGAAGGCCGATGCACTCTTGTCCAGCACCATCCTCGCCTTCGCGCCCCACGGCGTCGAATACGACCCCACGACCTGACCCTGCGTGCCAAGTGGTACCTCATGGAATCCCGACTTCAGGCTGGCTATAAGCGTGCGTACGTCGGCGTCGACCGAGCTGCGCGTTTGGCCGCTGAGAACCACTCCAATGACGTTGAGTGTGATCGAGGTATTGACAGGCACAACGGCCGAAAAGAGCAGGTCGGAGCCGGCCGAGTCCAGAGTGCCGGTCTTGATGCCATTGACGCCGTCAGTCCCGAGCAGATCGTTAGTGCTCGACATTCCGGGCAGCGCGGGAACATCGAGGGTCGTCTTACCGACCATGGCCGCAATCGCGGGATTCGCCATGGCGAGCTTGCCGATCGCGATCAGGTCACTCGGTGTGCTGGTGTTGCGGTCATCCAGCCCGGTCGGTTCGACCATCGTTGTGCCGGTTAGGCCATTCGACTTGAGCCACTTTCTCGTTGCGCTGATGAAGCCGGCGTTCGAGCCGAAGGCCCAGTCCGCCATTGCCTCCGCGTAATTGCACGCGGAAACCACCAGCATTGTCTCCAGAGCGTCGTGCTCGGACATCGAGCTGCCGTTCTTCATCGCAGCGATCGTGGCGTTCAGAACGAAGTACTTGTCATAGAGTGCCGAGTCCGCCTTGCTCCAGGTGATGGTGCGGCCGTTGCCCGATGCGTCCAGCGGTCGAGCGTTCAGCACCACCATGGCCGTGATGAGTTTGCTGATGCTGGCCATAGGAAGTGCGCCATCGCCACCACTAAAAGCAAAGACACCGGTAGCAGTGGGCCCGAGGTAGTCGTCGGCACCCGAGATGCTGACGGCAGACTCTCCGACCTGGGGTAGGGCGATCGTCGCGGCCGCGGGGCGCACGACGTCGGGTCGGTGGAATAAGGCCGCTGCGGCGCCCAAGGGCGCGGTCAGCGTCACCGACACATAGCTACCGATGACAGCGAGAACGAGAACGATCGAGACGAGCGCAATGATCCGTCCGCGCCAACGATGGCGGCGCTTTGGCGCCTTGCCGGGTTCGACCGAACCACTGATCGCGGGCAGAACTTCTGTTCGGGATTGCGATTCGGCGAGGTCGGTGAACCAGTCTGGCGGTTCATGTTGGGTCACAACTCACGGCTCCTGAATCCGGGTGAGGATTACTAGGGTAACCGATCTGTCCACTGCGCTCCTGTGACGGTAACTACAACCACAGCAACGAGTAGCAGGGCGAAGAGTGCGCCCGCCGTTATGGCGGTTCCGGCGGCGATGACCGTAAAGACTTCGCTGACGTTGCGCGCGGCGCCCCGCGGAAGTGGAGTTTGAGGAGCCGCCGTGATACCCAGCTCTTCGAATGCGTTCACACGCACCATTCTGCATCGTCGACGCTCTCCGCC
>JADGOT010000179.1 GCA_017882805.1 Glaciihabitans sp.
CCGGCCGTGCCCAGGATAAAGCGCCCGTACGGATCGCATTTTGCCTCGTTGAACCGGATCTGGTCCGTCTTGTGCGTCACGCGAGCAAGAGTGCGCACGAACGCTCCGAGCGGATTGACCAGAGCAACAGCGTTCTTACCGGCAATCACGAAACCCTCTGACGCGGGGGCAACTGCGGCGAGCGGGGGCGGAAGCTTCAGCACCCTGTCGTCGGCGCCGTTTACGGCGGTACCCAGCTCGCTGAAAGTAAGCGTTCCCGCCTCCGAGTTGCACCAGTAGAGACCACCGCTCGGGTCCCACCACATGCTCTCGGCGACGGGCGCAGTCGCGTCCCGGAAGAGTCCGAGACCGGACCGGAGCAGGGGATGCATGCCGTCCATCGGACCTCCATTCGATACCGGGCGTGTTCCCACCATAGGCACGAGCGCCTACTCGACCGCAAGGGGCAGGCAATGCGAGCCGACCGTCAGGCGGTCGCTCGAATGTACTTCGCGATCAGCGCGGCAATGGATTCCGCGGTCGAACCCTCCGGAAATACGGGCGTTGCGTCATCGTTCAGCCAGCGGGAAATGTGGGCCATCGCTCCGCCGCCAAGGAACATCCGCTCGGGCTCGTCGAGCGTGACGCCCTCGAAGCTGGCCGCGATCGCGATCCGCTCGCCAAGGAACGTCTGGATCGCCTGATAGGTCTGAATACCCGATGTGCCGTTTAGGAGCCGCTGATAGAACACCCGGTGAGCCGACAGGAGATCAAGCAACACCTGCGAACCGGCTACTAGCCCCCGGCGCTGTCCTTCCGCGGCGCCGAAGTCGACCAGGGCGGACTCGAATCGCTCGACACCCGCCGCCTGCAGCAGCGAATCCCGGTCGGGGAAGTGCTGATAGAACGTCATCCGGGTCAGACCCGCGCGGGACGCCAGATCGGTGACGCTGATGTCCGCAACATCCCGCTCATCCACCAAGGCGATGGCGGCGGCGATCAGCGCGGAACGGGACTTCAGTTGTCTCGGATCCATCGAGTGCACCTCCTGCTTGCCATTCTATCTTACAGGTGTATATTACTTATCGACCTGACAAGTGTAAGGAAAGTACCCATGTCGAACGAGACACCCACAATCAACCGCCGGCCGCTCGCGAACCCGCGTCTCTGGGCGTTCCCCATCGTCGTCGTGATCATCGTGGCTGGATTCCTGTCCGCGATGTATCTGGGCGGCACGATCAACTCGTCGACGAGCCTCAAGGGCTTCCCCGTCGCAATCGTGAACGAAGACACCCCCGTCGCAACTCCCGCGGGGCAACTGGATGCCGGCAAGCAAATCACGGACAAGCTCGTCAGTGGAATCGACTCCAACAAGTTCGCCGTCACGCGACTGACGCTCGCGGGGGCCACGGCGCGCATGGATAAGGGCACGCTCTACGGCGCCATCGTAATCCCGAGCAGCCTCAGCGCCCGACTCGTCGGCCTCGCGACATCCACGACCAGCGCAACTGCGGCACCGAGACCGACCATCACCGTATTGACCAATCCGCGCGCGGGAACAGCGACACCCGGCATCGTCACCACGCTCGCGACCGCGGCTCTCGCCAAGGTCAACACCGCCGTCGGCGCGCAGCTCGTGTCGACCACCCGAGCCGAGCTCACCGCCGCCGGACACCCTGAGGCCATGACCGGAGCCGCAACGGCGCTGCTATCGGCTCCGATAGCCGTGCAGATCACGCCGCACCACGCGTTGCCAGTCGGCACCGGCGGCGGACTCTCCGCCTTCTACTTCGCCCTACTGCTCGTGCTCGCCGGGTTCACCGGATCGATGATCGTGTCGACCCTGGTGGATGGCTCGCTCGGCTTCACGCCGTCGGAGTTCGGCCCGGTCTACGCGGTCGCCCGGCACTCGGGTCTCAGTCGCCGCGAAACCCTCGCCGTGAAGTGGTCGATCATGTTCGTGCTCGCGCTCGTCGTCGCCGCGCTCTATCTCGCGGTGTCTGCCGCGCTCGGAATGCCGATCTCGCATCCTCTTCTGCTCTGGGCATTCTCGGCGGCGGCCATCCTCGCTGTCGCTCTAGTCGCGCAGACGATCATCGCGATCTTCGGCAGCATCGGCCTGATCGTGAACCTGTTCGTGTTCGTGATCTTCTCGCTGCCGTCCGCGGGCGGAACGATTCCGCTCGAAGCCACACCGCCACTGTTCCGCTGGCTCGGCAGCTTCGAACCAATGCACCAGATCTACCTGGGCGCGCGATCGATCCTGTACTTCGATGGCGCGATCGACGCGGGACTCGGCCGCGCGCTACTGTTCTGCGGCGCTGCCGCCGTCCTTGGTGTCCTCATCGGACTCGTCGCAACGACCCTCTACGACCGTCGCAACCTCGTCCGAGTGCACCCGCTCGCAAAGTAGCGGGCCCGTCCGGAAGAATCACCAGGCGCTGGCAGGTGCCTTGTAGACGGGAACCGGAGCCGTGCTCCAGTGGGTACCGTTCGCGTAGTGGCTACCCGACCAGTTGGATGCCCAGATTGCCTGCGCAGTCACATCCGGCGAGGCGCTGGCTGCGAGCGAGGAAACGATCCCGGCGTAGCCGCCACCGGCGCCGCGCTTGAGTGCCTGAGCTGCGTGCTCCGCGGCAACGACGAGGTTGGGGTTGCGGCCGGTGCCGCCCGCGCCGGGGGCGCCGAAGCTGTTGTTGAGTGGGTTGTCTCGGTTCCACCAGTTGTTGGCGCCGTTCTCCTGCCGCATCCAGCGCAGCAGTACCGTCACGTTGTTGTCACTCAATGGCCAACCGCCCTCGAGGAGAACGAGCTTGGCCCAGTCGTAGTTGGTGC
>JADGOT010000180.1 GCA_017882805.1 Glaciihabitans sp.
GGCATCATCTCGGGCTCGGGGCCAACGATTGCGTTCCTCACCGCGGACCTCGACAACGCGCTCGAGCTGCAGATCGCGCTCAGCGCTGCACGCCTCAACGTGGTGCGGGTCACCGGCCCGGTCCACGGCGCCCGCCTGGTCAACCAGTAGCCCTTACCGTTGTGCAGGAGTTTTGCCGCTCCAGTTAGACGTTTGGTGGGTAAGACGACTCCGGCGAGCGGAAACTCCTGCACAACGGTTAGATGAGCAGCCCGTAAACTTGGCCACTTATGGCACATCTGCTCGGAGCCGAATCCCTCCACCTCGAATACCCGACCCGCGTGGTCTTTGACAGCGTGACGATCGGGCTCGATGAGGGCCAGCGGATCGGTGTCGTCGGCCGCAACGGCGACGGCAAGTCGAGCCTGCTGAGGCTCCTCGCCGGACGACTGGAACCGGATGGCGGACGCGTCACACGCCGCAACGGCATCACCCTCGGCATGCTGGACCAGGCGGATGAACTCCCCGACGAGAGCGTCGTCTCGCACCTCATTGTCGGCGACCGCGATGACCACGAGTGGGCAGGGGACGCGCGCGTCCGCGACGTCATCGAAGGACTCGTCGGTGGCATCCCCTGGAGCGCAACGGTCGGCGAATTGAGCGGTGGCCAGCGTCGCCGCGTCGCGCTCGCGGCACTCCTCGTCGGCGACTGGGACATCATCTTCCTCGATGAGCCCACCAACCACCTCGACGTCGAGGGCATCGCGTGGCTCGCCCAGCACCTCAAGCGTCGCTGGTCGACCAATGCGGGCGGCCTCATTGTCGTGACCCACGACCGGTGGTTCCTCGACGAGATCTGTACCGACACATGGGAGGTGCACGACCGCATCATCGAGCCATTCGAGGGCGGGTACGCGGCGTACATCCTGCAGCGGGTGGAGCGCGATCGGATGGCCGCCGCGAGCGAGTCGAAGCGCCAGAACCTGATGCGCAAGGAGCTCGCCTGGCTCCGCCGCGGAGCGCCCGCGCGAACGACCAAGCCGAAGTTCCGGATGGATGCCGCCTACGAGCTGATCGAGAACGAGCCGCCACCGCGCGACACCGTGTCGCTCGCATCCATGGCCATGCAACGCCTCGGCAAGGATGTCGTCGACATCGTGGATGTGACGGTCACATTTGACGACAAGCTCGTGCTCGACAACGTCACCTGGCTCATCGCACCGGGCGAGCGCACGGGCATCCTCGGTGTCAATGGCGCCGGCAAGAGCACGCTGCTCGGCCTCGTCTCGGGCGAGGTGCATCCCACATCCGGCAAGGTGAAGCGCGGCAAGACGATCAAGATTGCGTTCCTGACGCAGCAACTCGCCGAGCTCGAGGACATCTGGGATGACCGCGTGAGCGATGTTCTCAAGCGCCAGAAGAGCACCTACGTTTCGGGCGGCAAGGAGATGACGCCGACCCAGCTGCTTGAGCGGGTCGGATTTTCGAGCGCGCAGATGTCGACGCGGGTCAGGGAGCTGTCGGGCGGCCAGAAAAGGCGCCTTCAACTGCTGCTGATCATCCTCGACGAACCGAACGTGCTGATTCTGGATGAGCCCACCAACGACCTCGACACCGACATGCTCGCCGCGATCGAGGACCTTCTCGACTCATTCGCGGGCACGCTTCTCGTCGTCTCGCACGATCGGTACCTCATCGAGCGGGTAACCGACCAGCAGTACGCAGTACTCGACGGACATTTTCGCCACTTGCCGCGCGGGGTCGAGCAGTACCTCGAGCTTCGGTCGATGTCGCTGGCCGCTGAACTGAGCCAGCCGCTCAAACAGGCTGCGCCGGCGCACACCAGCAGCCTCAAGGGCGCTGAGCTCCGGAACGCGGAGAAGGAGTTCGCTGCGGCGGGTCGAAAGATCGAGAAGCTGCAGGGACAGATTGGCGACATCCACCTCAAGCTTGCGGAGCATGACCAGTCCGACTACGCCGGCCTCGGCACGATGTCGACCGAGCTCGGCGGGCTGCAGTCGCAGCTATCCGATGTCGAATCGCGCTGGCTGGAACTCAGCGAACTACTGGCCTAGCTCCGAGATGAGAGCTTCGACCCTCTGACGAATCTCGTCCCGGATCGGTCGAACTTCCGCGAGGTCGAGGCCCGCCGGGTCGCTCAGGTCCCAATCCTCGTAGCGTTTTCCCGGGAACACCGGGCAGACATCACCGCACCCCATGGTGATGACGACGTCCGCGTGCAGAACGGCATCCGGGGTCAGGATGCGCGGCGCCGCGCCCGTGATGTCGATGCCGTCTTCGAGCATCGCCTGAACCGCGACCGGATTGAGAGAGTCTGCCGGTTCGGAGCCCGCCGAATACACGTCGACCGCGCCGCCGGTGAGGTCGCGCAGGTAGCCGGCGGCCATCTGCGATCGGCCTGCGTTGTGTACGCAGACGAAGAGGACGGATGCCACTAGTCGAAGTCCAGACTGAGTTTGCGCAGCAGGCCGCTGAGCCGTTCCCGTTCGACCGATGACAGCCCGTCGAGCAGCTCCGATTCGCCCAGAAGCAGCAGGGCGATCGCTGAGTCGACCCGGTCGCGTCCGCGTTCGGTCATGACGACAAGGATGCCCCGGCCGTCGTTTGGGTCGGTCTTGCGCTCGACGAGTTCGCGTTCGACGAGACGATCGATGCGGTTGGTCATCGTGCCGCTGGAGACAAGCGTCTGCTGGAGGAGCGCTTTGGGGCTGAGCTGGTACGGGTCGCCTGCACGCCGCAACGCCGACAGCACGTCGAACTCCCACAGCTCGAGTTCGGAGGCGGTGAATGCGATCCGTCGGGCCCGCTCGAGGTGGCGAGCAAGACGCGCGACACGGCTGAGAACCTGGAGTGGCGCAAAGTCGAGGTCGGGGCGTTCGCGCTCCCACGCATCAACGATGCGGTCGACTTCGTCATTCGCGGGCATCCCCCATTATCTCAGGGTGGGCATAGCCGCCATTTCCGGCAATTATCTCAGGGGCGGTTGTGCGGGATTGTTCTGGCAGAATTGATCGGCGCCACCGCACCGAAAAAGCGGTTGGTGCGATCCGCCTTGGTGTAATCGGCAGCACGACAGCCTTTGGAGCTGTTAGGTCCAGGTTCGAATCCTGGGGGCGGAGCCTTGAAAGGGCGCTGACGCGCCGTTTCAAGGCTCCGCTGTCGCGGAGCGCGACCGGCGAAGCCGGTCCAGCTCTTGCATGGGCGGGGAAGACATCCCCACAACGATCTCGGCCGGACACGATCTTTCGAGAAAAATGGGAGGCTTTACCCATGTCCAGCAAACTGCCCGACGCCCTCTCCGAACCGCTGGAATCTTTCGAGTCGTCGATACTCGCGTTCCAGCGCGGAGAGCTGCCGATCTTCGACCTTCTCCGCGAGTTCATGGACACGCAGTTGGTGTTGCCGAGCGCTGCCGAGGCGACCTCGCTGCAGGCGATCGAACCAGTGATCTGGCACCACGATGGGGCCACTATGGTTGGCGTTTTCACGCATCCGGACCGAGCCATACCCTACGCAGCGATGGCCCCGCACATTGCGCAAATGAGTGGTCGAAAAGTTATCGGCATCATTAACAAGGACGTAGGTCTTCTGGTCAACCCTGGATCGGAGGAGTTCTCGTTCGTGATTCCTCCGATCGCCGTAACGTCGATGCGAACCGAGTTTGGTGTTTGAGCGCGCGATTTCGAGTCGCCTCGATACTCGGAGCGGTCGCTCTGTCAGGCGTATTCACGGGAGAATGAAACCATGACCGACACGAACCTCGCCGTCATCGTTCTCGCCGCAGGCCAGGGCACTCGCATGAAGTCGACCCTGCCGAAGGTGCTTCACCCCCTCGCCGGTGTTCCGATCGTCGGGCACGTGCTCGCCACCGCGCGCGAGCTCGCGCCAGAGCACCTAGTCGTGGTCGTGCGGCACGAGCGGGATGCCGTCGCAGCGACCGTCCTCGAAC
>JADGOT010000181.1 GCA_017882805.1 Glaciihabitans sp.
GACACCGGCGAATACGGAGACACCACCGTGGTCTTGTGCGACGCGCTGGATCATCTCTTGGATGAGGACGGTCTTGCCGACACCGGCACCGCCGAACAAGCCGATCTTGCCGCCCTCGACGTATGGCGTGAGGAGGTCGATCGACTTGATGCCGGTCTCGAACAGCGAGGTCTTGGACTCCAGCTGGTCGAATGCCGGTGGCTTGCGGTGGATGGGCCAACGCTCGGTGATTTCGAACTTGACGCCGCCGACCTTGGTCGGGTCGTCCTTGTCGACGTTGAGCACATCGCCGATGACGTTGAAGACCTTGCCTTTGGTGACCTCGCCGACGGGCACCGAGATGGCGGCACCGGTGTCGCGCACTTCCTGGCCACGAACGAGACCGTCAGTCGGGTTCAGTGCGATGGCGCGGACGACGTCATCACCGAGGTGCTGGGCGACCTCGAGTGTGATCTCGCGCTCGACACCGTCGATCGTGATCGTCGACTTGAGGGCGTTGTACATGCCGGGAATCGAGTCGTGAGCGAACTCGATATCGACGACAGGACCGGTAACGCGCGAGATACGGCCGACGCCGAGTGCCTTGTCGGCCTTCTCGGTCTTCTTTGCTGTGGCGGTGGGTGTCATGATGGCTTCCCTTTACTTTCTCTGTACTACTTACGAGGCCGAGAGGGCATCGGCGCCGCCGACGATCTCGGAAATCTGCTGGGTGATCTCGGACTGGCGAGCGTTGTTCGCCAGTCGGGTGTAGTCCTTGATGAGCTTGTCGGCGTTGTCGCTTGCCGCGTGCATAGCGCGCTGCGTCGCGGCATGCTTTGCGGCAGCCGACTGCAGCATCGCGTTGAAAATCCTGCTCTCGATGTAGACCGGGAGCAGCGAATCGAGCACGTTGGACACGTCTGGTTCGAATTCGTACGAGGGAAGTGCCTCGCCGGCAACCGGAGCCTCGTCACCCTCGATGATCTCGAGCGGGAGCAGGCGGATTACCTGCGGCTCCTGGGTGAGCGCGCTGATGAAGCGGTTGTAGATGATGTGGATCTCGTTGACGCCACCCTCATCTTCGGGCTGAACGAACTTCTCAACGAGTGTGTTGCCGATCTCCTGAGCTGTCGCAAACTCGGGATTATCGGTGCCGCCCGTCCAGGTCTGCTCGGAGTCGCGGCGGCGGAACAGGAAGTATGCGGCAGCCTTACGACCAACGAGGTAGTAGACAACCTCTTTGCCCTGCGCCTGCAGGCGAGCGGTCAACTCTCCCGACTCGCGAATGATGTTCGTGCTGAACGCGCCGGCGAGTCCGCGGTCGGAGGTGAACAACACAACCGCGGCGCGCGTGATCGTTGCAGGCTCGGTGGTGAGGATGTGGTCGACATTCGAGTAGGTCGCAACGGCAGACACCGCGCGCGTGACGGCGCGCGAATACGGCCCCGAAGCGGCAACCCGTGCCTGCGCCTTTTGGATGCGCGAAGCCGAGATGAGCTCCATGGCCCTGGTGATCTTCTTGGTCGTCTGGGCAGACTTGATTTTCTGCCGGTAGACCCGAAGTTGCGCTGCCATAAACCCGAACTACCTTTTCTGCTTCTTGATCTGTTCCTGCGCGATGTCTTCGGGCTGGATCTCGTCGAACTGCTCTTTACCCGCGGCGTTGAGCGGTTTGCCTTCGCCGGTCAGGAATCCTTCCGAGAACTTGTCCACCGCGGCATCCAACGCCTTCTTGGTGTCGTCGTCGAGCACGTTGGTGTCGCGGATGGTGTTCAGGATCTCGGTGTTGCGTCCGAGGTAGTCGAGCAACTCGCGCTCGAACCGGAGCACATCCTCGATGGCGACATCGTCGAGCTTGCCGTTGGTGCCGGCCCAGATCGAGACGACCTGGTCTTGCACGGGGTACGGCGAGTACTGCGGCTGGCGAAGCAGCTCGGTCAGGCGAGCGCCGCGAGCGAGCTGGCGACGGCTGGTCTGGTCGAGGTCGGAGGCGAACAGAGCGAAGGCCTCGAGTGACCGATACTGGGCAAGCTCAAGCTTGAGCGTGCCGGAGACACTCTTGATCGACTTGACCTGCGCGTCACCACCGACTCGGGAGACCGAGATACCAACATCCACTGCGGGGCGCTGGTTCGCGTTGAACAGGTCCGACTGCAGGAAGATCTGGCCGTCGGTGATCGAGATCACGTTGGTCGGGATGTAGGCCGAGACGTCGTTTGCCTTGGTCTCGATGATCGGGAGGCCGGTCATCGAGCCGCCGCCGAGTTCGTCGGACAGCTTCGCGCAACGCTCGAGCAAACGGGAGTGCAGGTAGAAGACGTCACCGGGGTACGCCTCGCGTCCTGGTGGGCGACGAAGCAGAAGGGAAACAGCGCGGTAGGCCTCGGCCTGCTTGGACAGGTCATCGAAAATGATGAGGACGTGCTTGCCGGCGTACATCCAGTGCTGGCCGATTGCCGAGCCGGTGTAGGGAGCCAGGTACTTGAACCCGGCGGGGTCGGATGCCGGGGACGCGACGATGGTCGTGTACTCCATGGCGCCCGCATCTTCAAGCGCACCCTTGATGCCCGCGATGGTCGAACCCTTTTGGCCGATGGCGACGTAGATGCAGCGAACCTGCTTCTTGGGGTCGCCCGACTCCCAGTTGGCCTTCTGGTTGATGATCGTGTCGATCGCGATGGCCGTCTTGCCGGTCTGGCGGTCGCCGATGATGAGCTGGCGCTGGCCGCGGCCGACCGGGATCATCGCGTCGATTGCCTTGATGCCGGTCTGCATCGGCTCCTTGACGCTCTGGCGCTGCATGACGCCGGGGGCCTGGAGTTCTAGTGCACGACGTCCCTCCGAGGCGACCTCGCCGAGGCCGTCGAGCGGGTTACCGAGCGGGTCGACGACGCGACCGAGGTAGGCATCGCCGACAGACACCGAGAGGACCTCGCCCGTGCGGGTAACTTCCTGGCCCTCTTCGATGCCAGCGAACTCGCCGAGCACGACGACACCGATCTGGCTCTCTTCGAGGTTCTGCGCGAGACCAAGCGTGCCATCCGGGAAGCGAACGAGCTCATTGGCCATGACGCCGGGAAGACCCTCGACGTGGGCGATGCCGTCTGCCGCATCGGTGACGTATCCGACCTCATTGGCGGCGGCCTTGCCGGGCTCGTACGCCTTGACGAAGTCTTTCAGCGCGTCGCGGATCTCGTCCGGGCTGATCGTAATGTCTGCCATTGTGTTCCCTTTGTTGTGGTGAAGTTTTGTCTGGTTCGCTTAGCTGGCGAGCCGAAGTCGAAGGTCTGCGATGCGGTTCGAGATCGTGCCGTCGATGACCTCTGAGCCGACCTGAACGCGGATGCCGCCCAGGATTTCGGGATCGACAATCACGTTGAGACGGATGTCGCGGTCGTACTGTTTGCTGAGCGCCGACTCGAGGCGTGTGCGCTGATCGTCGTCGAGCGGAGCAGCGACCGTGATGGTGGCGATTCCGTTGCCCGCCTCGTCGGCGACGATCGTGGCCGCGTAGCGAATGAGCTCGCCGATGCGGCGTCCGCGTGGCTGGGCGAGCAGTGCCTTGAGGATTGCGACTGTCTGCTCGCTCGCCTTGGAGCCGACGAGCGAATCAACGAGCGCAACCTTGCCGCCTACTCCGCCGAGCTTGCTGCCGAGCGCCAACTCGAGCTCGGAGTTCGAGGTCACGGCGACGCCGAACTCGAAGAGCTCGTCATCGATCGAGAGACCCTTGGGTGCCGAGGCGGCGAGAGCCCGGATGCCAAGCTCCTCGATACCGGCAACAAGGTCATCCTCGCTCGACCAGCGGCTCGTGCTCAACGACTCGAGAATCGCTTTCGCAGCGGGCGTGTACTCGCCGAATACCGCGTTGACGATTCCCTTGCGGTCCGCGTCTTTCGCGGTGTCGTCGGCGAGCGCGGCACGCAACTCGTGTGAGCCCGTGACCACGAGCGCAGCGGCAAGCAGCTGCTCGCCCGTGGCGAGGTCAACCGTGCTCTGCGTGGCAAGCGTCGCGTTTGCCGCGGCGATCGCTTCTCGTGTAGCCGAACCCATTTCGTTACGCCTTCAGTGTTTCGTTACTTGGATTTGGAGGGAGACTTCGCTGCCGGAGTCTCGAGATCGCTAAGGAACCGGTCGACGATGTCTTTCGAGCGCTTGTCGCTCGAGAGGCTCTCGCCGATGACTCCTGATGCGAGGTCGATTGCGAGCGAACCCACTTCGGCACGCAGCGAGACCAGGGCGGCGGTGCGCTCTGCCTCGATCTGCAGCTGAGCATTGGCCGTGACACGAGCGGCCTCAACGGTCGCCTGTTCCTTGGCCTCTGCCACAATCTTGACGCCCTCGGCGCGTGCCTGGTCGCGAATTCTTGCACCCTCGGCACGAGCCTCGGCCAGTGCGGCCTCGTACTCGCCCTTTTTGGCTTCTGCGGCAGCCTCGGCGATCTCGGCGCGCTTGATGCCACCCTCGATGGCATCGCTGCGAGCATCGAGCATCGTGTTCAGTCGCGGCAAGACCTTCCAGATGAAGACCACCAAGACGACGACGAATACAAACCCGCCATAGATGAGGTCGGGAACCTGAGGGATCAGCGGGTTATCCACTGCCTTCACGGCGAGAAATGCGTGATGCATTTCCACTCCTTCGAAAATCGTCTAGGGCAGGATGGGGGCCGGGAACGGGATGTACGCAACACCGACCGCGATGAACGCGAGTGCCTCGGTGAGCGCAATACCGAGGAACATCAGGGTCTGGAGACGACCCTGCAGTTCGGGCTGGCGGGCGACCGACTCGATCGTCTTTCCGACGATGATGCCGACGCCGATACCGGAGCCGATAGCGGCGAGTCCGAAGGCGAGCGGCGCGAGCTGTCCGACGACGTCAATTCCTGTAGCCATTGGTGTTTTCCTTTCGAGGGTGGATATGTACCGCTGCCGAAGACGTAAGCGGTGGTTGTTGTGAGGACTAGTGCTCGTCCGCCAGGGACAGCTGGATGTAGATGGCGCCGAGGATGGTGATGACGTAGGCCTGTAGGAGCGCCACGAAAAGTTCGAGTCCGAAGAAGACGACGCCGAACGCGAAGGTTCCGAGACCGAGCAGTCCGAGCGGCTGGCCCTGAGTGACGAGCAACGTGATCAGGAAGAACTGGGTCGCCGCCCAGCACAGTGCGAGCAGCATGTGCCCGGCGACCAGGTTCATCAAGAGTCGGAGGGTCAGCGAGATCGGACGGACGATGAACGTCGAAACAAACTCAACGGGTGTCAGAAGGATGTACAGCGGCCACGGGACTCCGGGCGGGAACAGCGAGGCCTTGAAGAACCCGCCACCGTGCTTCTTAATGCCGGCGTAGATGAACACGACATAGAGAATCACGGCCTCGATCAGCGGAATTCCGATGATCGAGGTTCCCGCGATTTGTAGCCCGGGGATGATGCCAGTCAGGTTCATGCCGATCGTGACAAAGAACACCGTCATCAGGATCGGCATGAAGCGCCGGCCATCCTTCTCGCCGAGGGTGTCGATCACGATGCTGTTGCGCGGGAATCCGAGGATGAACTCGGTGACGACCTGGCCGCGGCCTGGCACCAGCTTCAGGCGGCGCGTGCCGACCAGCAGGAAGACCAGGAGGAGGGCCAGAACGAGCAGCCGAATGAGCTCAATGCGGTTGAGCGCGAATGGCGTGCCCGCAAACAGCACGACGGGCGGGAAAAAGTCCTCGATTGAGGGCGGGTTGAAGCCGCCCCCGTTGTCAGCTGCGAATTTGTCAACGCTGACAGACAGGAGTGCATTGGAAAGAACGGAGGTGAGCAGTGCTTACTCCTGAATCGGGGCGCAGCGCGCAGCGTTCACAAAGATGAGGTACCCCAACCCTATCAAGAATCTTCAGGCGATTTCGCGGGGTGCGCGGCGGTATCGCCCGGCATCGCGACGTCGGTATACGGCACCCTGCCGCGCTGAAGCGCAAGCGCATCCACGATGAGCGTGCCGAGTACCGCAGCAATAATCGTGAACCCGAAAATCGTCGGGTTGAGCCACGAAACGTGCCGCAGCGAAATTACGAGCACGAGGAAAATTACAAACTTGACGACGAACGTACCGAGGATGATTCCGTAGTAGACCGCGATGCCCTCCGGCAGGTGCGCCACCCTCGAGGCCACGACGAAACTCGCCGCGGTCAAGCCCATGAACACGGCCGTGACGCCGGCTCCAAGAAGCGCGCTGACGAGTCCCGGCACACCCCCGGTCAGATACCCGATGAGGCCGCCCACGATCAGCACGCCAATCGTCAGGACAGCCCCGTAGCGCAGCGCGCGGGTCAGGATTGTGGTGTTGTTCATCGGTCAACTCCCTCGGGTCCGGATTGCGTGACCGCGGCCGCGTCGAGCGGGTCGAGCATCGCTAGATTCTCACCGGGTGCCGCGTCTGCGACTTCAGTGCGCTGGGCGTGAGCCTCCGCCTGCTTCCGGCGGCTGAGCGGGGCGAGGGTGAAGGCGCTGGTAACGATGAGGCCCACCCCGATAAACGCTGCCGCCCACCACCACTTGACGAACAGGAACATCAGCAGTCCGACCGACGCGACGAGGGTCCACGCGTAGAAAATGAGGACGGCGTGGAGGTGGCTGTGACCCATGTCAAGCAGTCGGTGGTGCAGATGCTTGCGGTCAGCGCTAAACGGCGACTTGCCCGCACGCAGGCGACGGAGCACCGCGAGGCCGAAGTCCAGCAGCGGGATGACCAGTATCGCGAACGGCAGAAGAATCGGGATGTACGCGTCGAGAAGGATGCTGTGGCCGACGACGGCTCCGATCGAGCCGGGATTGATGTAGCCCGTGACGTTGATTGCCGAGACCGCCATGAGTAGCCCGACGAGCAGCGCGCCGGCGTCGCCCATGAACAACTTGGCCGGATGGAAGTTGACCGGCAGGAACCCCAGACAGATTCCGATGAGCACGGCACTCAACAGGGCCGCCAGGTTGAAGTAGCTGAGGTTGTTGGCTGACTGCTGAAGGTACGTGTAGACGAAGAATGTGCCATTCGCGATTATCGCGACGCCCGCGACCAGACCGTCCAGCCCGTCGACAAAGTTGACGGCGTTCATGACCAGCACGATGACGAAGACGGTGAGCATCAGCGATTGAACCGGGGAGACCAGAACCGACTCACCAATCGGGAGTGCCGTGATCTGCGTGCCGCCGAAGGCAACAATGCCGGCCACGATGAACTGGCCGGCCAGCTTCGTCATCCAGTTGAGGTCCCACAGGTCGTCTACCACCCCCATGATCACGATGAGGAGTGCGGCGATCAGGATCGTCGGCACCTGCCAGGTTTCACCGAACGCCGAACGCAGCGGCGGAATGAACCAGGCGACACCGATCGCCACGATCGAGCCCAGGAACATCGCGACGCCCCCGAGGCGCGGCGTCGGCCGGGTGTGGACGTCCCTCGATCGGATCTTCGGATAGAGCCGGTAGCGATGGCTGAGTCTCAGGATGACCACGGACAGCGCCCAGGTCACGCTCGCGGCGATGGTGACCGTGAGGGCGTAGAAGACTATTCGCATCGGTCCGCCCCGACCACGTCGCGGATGGCGTCGTCGCCGATCACGCCGTGCCGAACGATTCGTAAGCGGCCGCCCGCTTCCAGCAGTCCGGTCGCATCCACAATCGTCGAACCGGGATCGGGTGCGCCAGCGTGCTCCACGCCAACCTCGCCATCGCTCAGGTAGACGCTGACCGATTCGCCAAGATCGGCGCGGGCTTCTGCACTGGTGTGCGCGGCGCGCTTGCCGGTCAGGTTCGCGCTCGAGACCGCGAGCGGCCCCGTTTCTGCCAGCAGGGCAAGAGCGACGTGGTTCGACGGCATCCGAAGTGCGACGGTACCGCGTGCGTCGCCGAGGTCCCAGGCCAGCGACGAGCGCGCCGGCAGTATGACCGTGAGTCCGCCGGGCCAGAACTTCGCAACCAGGGCGCGAACCTCGTCGGGCACGCTCTCCGCGAGAGCATCGAGGGTCTCAATAGACGGGATCAGAACCGGTGGAGGCGACTCGCGGCCGCGCCCTTTCGCATCCAGCAGGCGCTGTACGGCGACTGGCGAGAAGGCATCTGCTGCGACTCCGTACACCGTGTCGGTGGGGATGACCGCGAGTTCGCCACGCTCGATTACGGCGCGCGCGAGGCGCACTCCAGAGAGCAACTCGGAGCTCTCCGAGCAGTCGAATTCAGGGGCCATATCGCATCCATCGTAGTAGCAGCAGTGTGGGGCGGGATGTTCGTCCCGGTTCGCGCTAGCGTTGGCAGCACCGTGGATCTGTACCTCTTTGACTTCGACAAGACGCTCTATGCGTTCAACTTTCGCAAGCGCCTGCCCGCCCTTAGCCGAATGAGCGGCGTGAGTCAGTACCACCTCGCAAAGACCTGGTGGGCGGCAGGTTACGAGGAGCGCGCGGAGCTTGGCGAGTGGAAGACAGCAGACGCCTACCTCGACAAGTTCGCCGAGGTCACGGGAGCTCGGCTCACCCTCGACCAGTGGTGCGAGGCGCGCCACGAAGCATCAACGCCGAACGAAGGGGTGATCGCTGCGCTTCGACTCGCGGCGACCCTCGGAACTGTCTCCCTCTTTTCCAATAATCCCGCCCCATTTGAGGCAACGCTGTCCAGAATGGCACCCGATGTCACCGCGATCCTCGGCGGGAACATCCTCATCAGTTGCGAACTCGGCCTCCGCAAGCCGGATCCCGCTTCGTACATCGCGGCGATCAACTATTACGACGCGCGAGCGACTAACACGTATTTCATCGACGATTCTGCAAGCAACATCGCGGGCGCGATCGAGGCGGGGCTCACCACGTTCCACTACACGGACGAAGCGGATGTCCCGGCTCTCGATGCCGGGATCCGGGCGTTCGCGGCGCGCTAGGAGTTCGCTACCGACGGAGAGCAGTGGTGGCGCGATCGCGGCCGAGGAGGTCGCGGTGGGTTGCAACTGCAGTCCAGCCGTCGGATTTGAGCAGCGCCGAGATGGATGCTCCCTGCACTTCGCCGTGCTCCAGCACGAGGGTGCCGCCCGAGTGCAGCAGCCTGGTCGCGGTGGTCGAGACCAGGCGGACGACATCCAGTCCGTCCGCTCCCCCATACAGCGCCACGGACGGATCGTGCAGCTGCACTTCGAGATCGCGCGGAATTGCGTCGCTCGGGATATACGGCGGGTTAGAGATAACCACATCGACCGTTCCGTCGAGCTCCGGGAATGCGGCGGCCAGGTCACCGAGAAACAGCGTGGCGTTGGTCGCCCCAGTGCGTTCACGATTCTTGGTTGTCCACGCGAATGCATCCGGCGACACCTCGATCGC
Source organism: Glaciihabitans sp. (assembly GCA_017882805.1). GTDB lineage: Bacteria > Actinomycetota > Actinomycetes > Actinomycetales > Microbacteriaceae > Galbitalea. The sequence continues at coordinate 9,326 of JADGOT010000181.1, forward strand.
GTAGACCCGGGCGTGCGGAACCTCGGTCGCCATCGCGAACGCGATTGCACCACTCCCCGTTCCGAGATCCACACCGATGGGCTCCGGAGTCGCGACCGCGCGCAACGCATCGATGGCGTACTGCGCAACCTGCTCGGTCTCCGGTCGGGGCACGAAGACTCCTGGCCCGACCGCAAGTGCGAGAGAGCGGAAGTAGGCGACGCCCGTGATGTGCTGCAACGGTTCGCGGGCGATCCGGCGGTCCAGCATCGGGCGGAGTTCGTCGAGCTGATCACTGCGGAGTTCGGCACCCGCAATGGCTTTGGCTTGCACCTCGCCGCGGCTCAGTTCCAGCACGTGGCCGATCAGCAGGTCGGCATCCGCCTCCGGCGTTGCTACACCGGCGTCGGTCAGCCGGGTTATCGCGAGGTCGCGGAGCTCGGCGATCGAGGTCATCGGCGGGTTATTCGTCTGAACCGATGTCGGCCAGGCGCGCCTCTTCGTCGAACTGGATGCAGGACTCGATGACGGGCTCGAGCGCGCCGTTCATGACCTGGTCGAGGTTGTATGCCTTGTAGCCGGTGCGGTGATCGGCAATGCGGTTTTCGGGAAAGTTGTAGGTGCGGATGCGCTCAGAGCGATCCATGGTGCGGATCTGGCTCTTGCGCGCGGCCGACGAGACGGCGTCCGCCTCTTCCTGATAGCGAGCGAGGATGCGGGCGCGCAGCACTCGCATGCCCGCCTCTTTGTTCTGTAGCTGGCTCTTCTCGTTCTGCATCGCGACCACGATTCCAGTGGGAAGGTGGGTGATGCGAACCGCCGAGTCGGTCGTGTTAACCGACTGGCCGCCAGGACCGCTCGACCGATAGACGTCGATCTTGAGGTCGTTCTGGTTGATCTCAACCTCTTCGGGCTCGTCCGCCTCGGGGAAGACGAGCACGCCCGTTGTTGAGGTGTGGATGCGACCCTGCGACTCGGTCGCCGGCACTCGCTGCACCCGGTGCACGCCACCCTCGTACTTGAGGTGTGCCCAGACGCCCTGCGAGGGGTCGGTCGCGTTGGACTTGAAGGCGACCTGCACGTCTTTGTACCCACCGAGATCGCTCTCGGTGCGCTCGAGCAACTCGTACTTCCAACCCTTGGATTCCGCGTAGTGCATGTACATGCGCAGGAGGTCGGCGGCGAAAAGGGCGCTCTCGGCGCCACCCTCGCCACCCTTGATCTCCATGATGACGTCGCGGCCGTCATCCGGATCACGGGGAATCAGCAGTCGGCGAAGTGACTCCTGTACCTCGACGAGGTGCTCCTCGAGACTGGGCACCTCCGCGGCAAATGCCTCGTCGTCGCGTGCGAGTTCGCGCGCCGCGTCGAGGTCTTCGCCGGCCTGCTGCCAGTTGGTATAGGCCGTCGAAATCTTGTTCAGCTCCGCGTAACGCCGGTTGAGCTTCTTGGCTCGTGCTGCATCGGCGAAAACGTCGGGATCCGACAGCTGGGTCTGGATCTCCTCGAGTTCGGCCAGCAGCGTCGCTACTGACTCGAACACTTAGTCGTCCTTTGAGCCGTTGGTGGCCGCGGGAAGCGACTTCTGGATCTGCATCAGGAACTCGACGTTTGACGAGGTCTCCTTGAGCTTTCCCAGTACGATCTCGAGCGCCTGCTGCTGCTCGAGGCCGGCGAGTGCGCGGCGGAGCTTCCAGGTGACCTTGACCTCTTCATCGCCGAGGAGCATCTCTTCGCGGCGGGTTCCCGAGGCGTTGACATCTACAGCCGGGAAGATGCGCTTGTCGGCCAGCTGGCGCGACAGGCGAAGCTCCATGTTGCCCGTGCCCTTGAACTCCTCGAAGATGACCTCGTCCATCTTGGACCCGGTCTCGACGAGCGCGGTGGCGATGATGGTGAGCGAGCCACCCTCCTCGACATTGCGCGCGGCACCGAAGAAACGTTTCGGCGGGTACAGGGCTGCGGAGTCGACTCCACCGGAGAGGATGCGACCAGACGCCGGGGCGACCTGGTTGTAGGCGCGGCCGAGGCGCGTGATCGAGTCGAGGAGCACGACAACGTCGTGACCCAGCTCGACGAGACGCTTGGCACGCTCAATGGCGAGCTCGGCGACCGTGGTGTGGTCTTCTGCCGGGCGGTCGAAGGTGGAGGCGATGACCTCACCCTTGACGGTGCGCTGCATGTCGGTGACCTCTTCCGGACGCTCATCCACGAGAACCACCATGAGGTGAACCTCGGGGTTGTTCTTCGAGATCGCGTTCGCGATGGCCTGAAGTACGAGCGTCTTGCCTGCCTTGGGCGGCGAGACGATTAGTCCGCGCTGGCCCTTGCCGATCGGCGAGAGCAGGTCGATGATGCGGGTCGACAGCTTGCCCGGCTCAGTTTCGAGGCGCAGGCGCTCGGTCGGGTACAACGGGGTCAGCTTGCTGAACTCGACGCGGTTCGCGGCTTCGTCGACGGGCAGGCCGTTGACGGAGTCGATGCGAACGATCGCGTTGTACTTCTGGCGGCCCTGGCTGTTGTCGCCCTCGCGAGGCTGGCGGATAGCGCCGACGACGGCGTCACCCTTGCGGAGGTTGTGCTTCTTGACCTGGCCAAGAGAGACGTAGACGTCGTTCGCGCCGGGCAGGTAGCCGCTGGTGCGAACGAAGGCGTAGTTGTCGAGAACATCGAGGATGCCTGCAACCGGGATGAGTACGTCGTCCTCGGTGATTTCGGGCTCGAAGTCTTCCGAAGCCGGCCCACGGCCGCGCTTGCGGTCACGGTAGCGGCTGCGGCTGCTGCCCTCTGCGCCGTCACCCTGCGGGCCGTTGTTGTTCTGGCCGCCGCCGCCCTGGTTGTTGTTGGTCTGGCGGGCTGACTGCTGGTTGCCGCCCTGCTGGTTTCCATTGGCAGCACCGCCCGCGGCATTCTGGCCGCTGCGATTGCGATTTCGGCTGCGCGAATTGCGGGGTGCCTGCTCGGCGCCATCGTCGTTCTGCTCCGCGTCGCCTGCCGTCGACTCCGACGGGACTAGCTGCTCGCCCGAATCGCTCTCGAGCGTCGCGGCGTCAATGTTGGGCTCGTGCTCTGCGACGTGCGACGCCGCCGACTTCGGGGCGTTGTCGTCATCGGACGGCTCGGGCGCGCTCGATGGGGCGGACGCCTGTGCGGCGGCAGCCTCGGCATCAGCCGTTGTTGCGCGACGCGACCCGCGCTTGCGCGGCGCCTCGATCGCAGCCTCTACCGGGGCGGCTTCAATCGCGGCCTGTGGTGCGTCAGTGGTGGTGGTGTTTTCATCGTCAGCGCTAATGGCGTCCACGAGTTCTCCTTTGCGAAGTTTGGATGCGCCGACCAGGCCGCGTTCGTTTGCCAGAGCAACAAGCTCCGGGAGACGAAGGGCGCTCAAAGCGGCGCGAGAATCGGTGCTGGACGCACCGATGTTGACATCAGTCACGAAAAAGGATTCCTTTCGGCTCCGAGCAAATAGCTACTCGGAGGTATGCGCTCACTATTTCGCAGTACTGGAGGCGGGAGACGCTGCCTGTGGTGCTCGGTGGCGGCGTCGTGCAGTTCAGATCTGCGGTTCAGCGAGTGCTAGATAAATTGCTACCAGGGGAACTTTTGGCGTTTGCCAGAGCTTCTACCGGGTGCGTTACGACTGTAGCACCTTTGAAGTCGACAGCCAGCAGCAGCGATTCCCAGGCCTTCCCCGTCGTTTCGGCAACCAGCTCGGCGGCAACCAGGCGCTGTGCCGGATCGCTGCACAGAACGAGAATTGACGGCCCCGCCCCAGAAACGACTGCGGGCAGCCCGTTGGCGCGCAACAGCTGAAGCAGAGCGTCCGTCTCGGGCATCGCGGCCGCGCGATAGCCCTGATGAAGGCGGTCTTCGGTGGCGACGAGAAGCAGCTCCGGGCTCTGAATGAGAGCGGCGATTAGCAGGGCTGAACGAGAGACGTTGAAGATCGCGTCGGAGTGTGGCACTGACGACGGCTGCAGCGTGCGCGCGAGCTCGGTCGACATCGTGGTCTGCGGCACGACGACGAGCGGCGAGACGCCGCGGTGCACCATGAGCTTCTTGTACTGGGGACCGTCCGCGGTCATCCACGCAATGGTGAGCCCGCCGAAGAGCGCCGGTGCCACGTTGTCGGGATGCCCTTCCAGCTCGGTCGCGAGCGCGAGCAGGTCGGCTGAGCTGATGTCGACCACGCCATCGAGCAAACCTTTGGCGGCCATGATCCCGGACACAATTGCGGCACCGGATGACCCGAGGCCGCGACCATGCGGGATGACATTGTGCGCGACGAGCTCGAGGCCGGGCAACTCCTGCTTGTAGGACTCGAACGTGTGCAGGATCGCGCGCACCACCAGATTGGAGTCGTCCACCGGTACAACGCCTTCGCCGACACCCACGACGGTGACGGTCGCACCGGGCTGGTCTCGCACAGTGACCGTCAGTTCGTCATAGAGCGACAGCGCGAGGCCGAGCGTGTCAAAGCCCGGACCGAGATTGGCCGTCGTCGCCGGCACCTTGACCGTGACTGACAACCCGACGGGAAGGGTCGCGCGGCCTTTGGTCATTGGCGTTGCAAACCGAGAACGTCGGCAATCTGTGCGGTGTCGATCGGCACGATCGTGGGCTTCACTTCGGAGCCATCGGCCGTTCGGAGCGCCCACTGCGGATCCTTGAGGCCATGACCGGTCACGGTGAGCACGACGGTCGCGCCCTTCGGGATCTGTCCGGCCTCGCTGCGCTCAAGCAGGCCAGCAACGCTGATCGCCGAGGCAGGCTCGACGAAGATCCCGACCTCGGAAGAGAGGATGCGGTGCGCCTCGAGAATCTTGGCGTCACTGATCGCGCCGAAGTAGCCGTCGGTCGCGGCGCGCGCCGCAATCGCGAGCTCCCATGACGCCGGGTTGCCGATGCGGATCGCGCTGGCGATGGTATCGGGATTCTTGACGACGTGGCCGACCACGATCGGGGCGCTGCCCTCAGCCTGGAATCCGAACATCCGCGGAAGCCGAGTCGTGGTTCCGCGCCCCAGGTCTTCCGCGTAGCCGCGCGAGTACGCCGTGTAATTTCCCGCGTTTCCTACCGGTACGAAGTGGAAGTCGGGGGCATCCCCGAGCACCTCCACGACCTCGAACGCGGCGGTCTTCTGGCCCTCGATGCGGTCGTTGTTGACCGAGTTCACAAGATGCACCGGATAGTTTGCGGCAAGGTCGCGAGCAATGTCGAGGCAGTCGTCGAAATTGCCCTGCACCTGAAGAAGCTGGGCGTTATGCGCGATCGCCTGGGCGAGTTTGCCCATCGCGATCTTGCCCTCGGGAACGAGCACAGCCGCGGTGATGCCTGCGTGCGCGGCATAGGCCGCGGCGGACGCCGACGTGTTGCCCGTTGACGCGCAGATGATGGCCTTCGCTCCGTGCTCGATGGCCTTCGACACCGCCATGGTCATCCCGCGGTCCTTGAACGAACCCGTCGGATTCATCCCCTCGAACTTGACCCAGACCTTGGCTCCCGTGCGTGCGGAAAGGGCATCGGCTCGAATCAGCGGTGTGCCGCCCTCGCCGAGCGAGATGATGGGAGTCTTGTCGGTGACATCCAGCCGGTCGGCGTATTCACGGAGCACTCCACGCCATTGATGAGCCATTACTACAATCCCTCAACTCTCAACACGGACACGACGGTCCTCACGACTTCGTTGGCGCGCAGGGCCTCGACGGTTCCGGCCAGGGCCTCTTCCGTCGCCTCGTGCGTGCCAATTACAAGGGTAGCGGTGGCGTCGGGGTCGCTGCCTCCGTGTGCGGCCGACTGCGACTGCGCCGATTGAGTCAGAGCCTCGACTGACACCCCGTGCTCGCTGAACAGGGTCGCGATAGCCGCGAGAACGCCCGGGCGATCCTCGACCTGCAGCGTGATCTGGTAGCGCGTGGTGATTCGTGAAATTGGCAGCACCGGCAGGTTCGCGTGGGTTGACTCAGCGACGCCAGGCCCCCCAATAACATGCCTGCGGGCCGCGGAAACCAAGTCACCGAGAACCGCCGATGCCGTCTGAAGTCCGCCCGCTCCGGCGCCGTAAAACATGAGGTCGCCCGCCGCTTCGGCCTCGATGAATACAGCGTTGTTAGCACCGTGCACGGCGGCCAGCGGATGACCTACCGGAATGAGGGCCGGGTACACGCGCGCGCTCACGCCGTCTTCGCCGGTTTCGGCATCCGTCAGTCGCTCGCAGATCGCGAGGAGCTTGACGACGAAACCCGCCTTGCGGGCCGATTCGACCTGCTCGATTGTCACGCCCGTGATGCCCTCGCGGTAGACCGCCTCGAGCGGCACGTTGGTGTGGAACGCAAGGCTCGCGAGGATCGACACCTTTTGAGCGGCGTCGTAGCCCTCGATGTCCGCGGTGGGGTCTGCCTCGGCATATCCGAGCTCAGTCGCCTTGGCAAGCGCGTCTTCGAGGGTTGCACCCTCACGCTCCATGAGGTCGAGTATGTAGTTCGTGGTGCCGTTGACGATGCCAAGGATGCGCTTCACGCGGTCGCCCGCGAGGCTGTCGCGCAACGGACGGATGATCGGAATTGCACCGCCGACCGCCGCCTCGTAGTACAACTGGGC
>JADGOT010000182.1 GCA_017882805.1 Glaciihabitans sp.
GTGTGAACAATGCGAGTCTGCGCGGCCATGCCCGGGAGCTTGTCCAGGTAGTCCTGCTGCTCGGCAGGGCGCAGGAAGTGAAGCGCGTTGCGAAGCAACACCGTTTTCCGGCCCGGGCCGACAAAGCTCACGTTGTTCACCGCCAGGCGAGCAGAACGCCCAGCCACCGCCTCGCGCTGGACTAACCACGGAGCTGTTATCGAACTACTAAATCCGATGACCCTCACAGTCGTCTCCGCGTTGGCTGCGACGTAGCCCAGCAACTCGGATCGAAAGCGTGCCGCACCGCCGGTAGATGCCCCTGCGACGTCTACACAAAGCTCCCGGCGGTTCACTCGTCCGCGATCCTCACCAGAAGCTCTTCAACCGCGCCGGCGGTTTGGCTCGCAGACATGTGCGCGCCATAGTAGTCCCGTCCGGATTGCCCGAGCAGGGCTCGGTCAGCACAAGGCATGTCCGCGTACCTCCGAATAGTTGCCGCTAGCTCTCCCGGGTCGCCCGGTTGACAGACCAAGCCGCCGCCAGACCGGATGACCAGATCGGCACCGTCGCCTTTCAGAACCGCGAGGATAGGGGTGCGGGATGCCAGGATGGCTTGTATCTTGCTGGGCGTCGTTGCGGCTAAGAACCTGTCGTCGCGGAGGCTGACCAGCTGGACGTCGGCGGCCGCCATCAGATCGGGGATCTGTTCTGGGCTCGTGCGTCCGTGGAAAATCACTGACTTCAATCCGAGCCGCGCTACGAGCCGCCGTAATGAGGGTTCAGCGATCCCAGAACCCACAAGCACCAGTTTGATGTCGGGTCGATCCTTCAGCAGTTCCATGGCAAATACGCTCACCTCGAGTGCTTGCACATAGCCAAGACTCCCTGCGTACATAAGGACGAAGTCGTCTGATGCCGCGAATTGACTCCGAATTTCGGGGCGCCTCGCCCGCGGGTAGAACAACGATTCGTCCGTGGGGTTCGGCACATAGACGATCTTTTCGCGCGGAAGGCCCTTGGCGACAAGGAGGTCCTCGACCGAGCGTGAGATGACGGCAATAGCGCTCGCGGCCGCCTCGGCGTGACGGACGATGGCACGGATCGCGGACGTTGCCATCGAACCGAGCGCACCGGTGGGCAGCATCCCGCTCTCCACCACGCTCTCCGGCCAGAGATCCTGCACATGGAGCAGGAAGGGTGTTCTGCTCCGCCGGCGACGCAGCAGGAGCGGCAGCGCAACGGTCGCTGGCGAGTTGTAAACCCAAAGAGCGTCCGCGCGAGCGAGGTCGTTCGACCCCAGGAGGGTTGCCGACATGGCGAAGGAGACGTAGTTGGCCACTCGACCCACGGCCGACTGACCATGGTTGGGATAGACTGGGACACGGTGCACGGGTATTCCGTCGCGTGTCTCCACGAGAGCTCGTCGACCTGTGTAGCCGGGGTACAAGCGTCCCGTCGGGTAATTCGGAAAGCCAGTCAATACCCTGACGTCATGCCCGCGCTCGGAAAGCGCTCTCGCGTAAACCCCGGGAAGGCTCGCCGGGCCAGGCTCTGGGTCATACCACTGTGCATAGACGCCCAGCCTCATGGCATGTCCCCCACGCCATTACAGCATCGGCTGCCGATCCATTTGGGATCACGGACGTCTAAACGGATGACCTCCATCCGCTCAGGTGTCATGCTAAAGACGATGCGGGTCGGGCGCGTTAGTAATCCCGCGCGTGTCGAAGAGCAATGGGGCCTCTGCCGCTATCGAAGCCAGATCGTAGCCCCGGTGCGCCTGGAGTAAGACGGTGATATCACTCGCGCAGATAGCCTCCATGAGGTCCACGACAGACTCTAGAACGGTGTCATCGAAGGACCACCTCGACACGAGCGGGTCGTGATACTCGACGCGTGCACCTTTGCTGCGGAGGATTGCAGCGAGCGGCCGCGCGGGTGATTCGCGGGCATCTGCAATATCAGCCTTGTACGTCACTCCCAAGAGTAGAACCCTGGCTCCCTTTACCGGCTTGCCAATCTCATTCAGAAGATCTTGGATTCGCGCTCCAACGTAAGCCGGCATGCCGGCATTGATCTCTTGCGCAAGCTCCACGAAACGGAACGGGTGTCCGAGCCGGGACTTTACGGTGTGGCTCAGATAGTTAGGATCGATGGGAATACAATGACCCCCCACGCCCGGCCCGGGGCGGAACGCTTGGAATCCGAACGGCTTGCTACTCGCGCATTCTATGACATTCCAGATGTCGATATCGAGCGCCTTCGAGAACTGGGCCATCTCGTTGACGAGCGCAATGTTTACGTGCCTATAGGTGTTTTCGAGAAGCTTGGCCATCTCTGCTTCACGCGTGCCTTTAGCTCTGACGACAGTCTGCACCAAACGGCCATAGAAAGTCGCCGCCCGATCCGTGCACGACTTTGTAGCTCCGCCAACGATCTTCGGCGTATTCGTTATCCCATACAGGGGATTACCTGGGTCAATGCGCTCCGGAGAGAACGCAAGGCTGAAATCGATGCCGACCCGAAGGCCCGATTGCTCGAGGATCGGCTGCAAGACTTCCTCAGTAGTTCCGGGATACGTAGTCGACTCGAGGACAACGAGCGTACCCGTACTGAGCTTGTCGGAGATGGAGTGTGCCGCATTGACGACAGCTTCGAGGTCCGGCCCCCCGTCCGGCGACAATGGAGTGGGCACGCAGATGACGATTGTGTTGGCATCGCCAATCGCCGCAGCGTCCCTCGTCGCATAGAACCCGGCCTCAAGCATCTCCTTGATCTCATCATCGCCCAGGTCATCAACATGAGACGTCCCTGTGTTCAGCCCAGACACCGTTGCCTCGTCCACGTCCAATCCCGCTACCGAAAGACCCGCGCGGATGGCAGCTTGAGCCAACGGCAGACCGACATAACCAAGGCCGATTACCAGGAGATCAGCCACGGTGTCCTCTCTCGACCCACCCCATATTTGTGCAGAGATCCCATCGCTCCTGCAGGTGCTGCGGCCACCTGCCGACAACGAATTATCGGAGCCTCTGCCAGAGTCATCGCTCTGTCCATAAGGCTGATCGCTTTCGGATTCCGCAAACCTCGTGATGAGTTGATGCGGTTGATCTAATGTAGCTGGCGACGCGACTCGAGAAATCGCCCACCAGGTACTCGCTCGGGACGCTTCGAGTGCCGCCTTCGGAGTGCTGCTCGAGCACCATGCGAACTCCATCAAGGATCGGCCCGGGGCTCACTCCCGTGGTGATGATCGCGCCCGCGTCGAGCGCTTCCGGCCGCTCGATTCGGGATCGCAAGGTCACGGCGGGGAAGTTCAGGATCGAGGACTCCTCGCTAATTGTTCCGCTGTCAGAAAGCACACAACTCGCGGAGCGCTGAAGTCGGACGTAGTCGCTGAAGCCGAAAGGCTTATGCAATTGCAGGCCCGGGAAAATCGCCTCCCGCATCTCATCCAGTCGCTGTCGCGTGCGCGGGTGCGTGGACACCAGGACGGGTATCACATACTCGGCAGACAACTGACCTAGCGCCTCAAGCAGCGAGCGCAAGCGCTTGGGCTCATCCACGTTCTCTTCGCGGTGCACGCTAACCAGGAAATAGCCGCGTTCATCCAGGCCAAGTTCGTCGAGCGCACGACTTGCCTCGATCGCCGGCGCCTGGTGGTCGAGTACCTCACGCATAGGTGATCCCGTCACAAGGATCCGCGAGGGATGCAGCCCCTCGGCGAGTAGGTTGCGCCGAGCGTGTTCGGTGTACGAAAGGTTGAAGTCGGCCACATGGTCGACCATGCGTCGGTTCACTTCCTCGGGCACGTTGTCATCGAACGACCGGTTGCCCGCTTCGAGATGATAGACGGGCACCTGGTGGCGACGTGCCATCACGGCTGCAATGGAGCTATTCGTGTCTCCGAGCACGACCAGCGCATCCGGTCGCTGGTCAAGCAGCGCACGCTCGGTGCCAATCAGTACCCCGCCGAGCACGGCGCCGAGGCTGCCCGTCTCGACATTCAGGTGAAGGTCCGGTGGTCGGATACCGAGATCCTCAAAGAAGACCTCGTTGAGCTCATAGTCGTAATTCTGTCCCGTGTGGACGAGGACATGGTCGGTGAACCGGTCCAGTCGCGCGATCGTCCGTGAGAGGCGAATGAGCTCGGGACGGGTGCCAACGACGGTCATCACCTTGAGCCGATCAGCCACAATCACCTCCCTCGGATGACCTCACAAAGACGTGTTCGGGATAAATATCGGGGCTTTGCGGATCAAGGATTTCGTGAGCCCAGAACAGCGTCATTAGCTCGCCGCTGCCGGTGTTCGTGATCGCGTGTGCCCACATCGTAGGCATGTCGACGATGGACGGACGCTCTCCGGACACTTCAAAC
>JADGOT010000183.1 GCA_017882805.1 Glaciihabitans sp.
AAGCCACCACTCAAAGCCGAGTGTGGACATCAAGGAGTGTCTCCTTTATAGAAAGGGAGTGACATGAAGAAATCTTCATCGATCTCAATCGTCGTGGCTCTGGCTGCGTCAGCTATGTTGCTGGCAGGCTGTTCCACCGGCGGCGCCTCTGGCGGGTCTACCACAGCAAAACGAGCCTGCGTCATCCTCCCGGACACGGCTTCCTCGCCGCGTTGGGAGAACGGTGACCGTCCCGCTCTGACCAAGGCGTTCACGGATGCCGGCTTCACCGCCGACGTGCAGAACGCTCAGGGCGACACCAACAAGTACGCCACGATCGCCGACCAGGAGCTCACCAAGGGCTGCGGCGTCATGATTCTCGTCGACTACAACGGTGCGGCTGTTGCCGTTACCCAGAAGGCGCAGAAGCAGGGCATCCCGGTTATCGCATACGACCGCCCGATCACCACGGGTTCGGCCGACGCGCCGAGCATGCTGGCCAACTACTACGTCTCCTTCGACAACGCGAAGGTTGGCGAGCTCGAGGGCCAGTCGATCGTTGACGGCCTGAAGGCGGCTGGCAAGGACGCTGCTACGGCTGTTGTCGTGTACATGGGTGGAGACCCGGCTGACGGAAACGCCAAGCTGTTCCACGATGGTGCAGTCAAGGTCATGAGCGCTGCGGGCATCAAGCCTGCTGCCGAGCCGGTTGGTGTTTGGGATGGCGACAAGTCCGCGACCAACTTCGAGCAGGCGCTGACCTCGCTCGGTGGCAAGGTCGACGCAGTGTGGGTCGCTAACGACACCAACGCTGCCGGCGTCATCACCGTCCTCGACAAGAACGGCCTGAAGGTTCCTACCTCCGGACAGGACGCTTCGACCGCTGGTCTGCAGAACGTTCTGCTGGGCAAGCAGTGGGCGACCGTCTACAAGCCGTTCACCCTTGAGGCAAATGCGGCCTCGTCGCTGGCGATCCAGCTCCTTAAGGGCAAGAAGCCCACTGAGTCGAACTCGCTGTACGGCAAGCCGTTCATCGCAGTGGTGCCGATCAACATCACCGCTGACAAGGTTGAGACCGTTGTTACCGCTGGTGACGCGAAGGCCGCTGACATCTGCACCGCAGACGTCGCAGCCGCGTGCACCAAGTACGGCGTGAAGTAAATCTGACTCAGCTCTAACGAGTCGAAAAAAATAAGTCTCCGCGCCGAGTACATTTAGTACTCGGCGCGGAGCACTTTCTCGTGTGCCTCCGCACGCAAACGCACACACCACCTGTGTAGTGGGACACTGCCGTCCCGCGAATTGAAAGGAACTTTGCATGGCGCAGCCCATCGTCGAATTGACGGACATCACAAAAAGCTTTGGCCCGGTGAGCGTCCTTAAGGGCGTGTCGCTGAAGGTCTACCCGGGAAAGATCACCGCCCTCGTCGGTGACAACGGCGCAGGCAAGTCCACACTGATCAAGGGTCTCGCGGGCGTGCAACCCTACGACTCTGGCACGGTGCGATTCGACAACAACATCGTTGGCCTGCACAACCCGCGCGAAGCCACCGCCCTCGGTATCGAGGTCGTGTACCAGGACCTCGCCCTTTGCGACAACCTGGACATCGTGCGAAACATGTTCCTCGGTCGTGAAGAAACCGAGTGGGGAACGCTCGACGAGGGCCAGATGGAGCGTGAGGCGTCTGAGACTCTGCGGTCCCTGTCCGTGCGCACGGTGAAGTCGGTTCGCCAGAAGGTGTCGTCTCTCTCGGGTGGTCAGCGGCAGACCGTCGCTATCGCGCGATCCGTACTCAAGGACGCAAGGGTCGTCATCCTCGACGAGCCCACTGCTGCCCTCGGCGTCGCTCAGACCGAGCAGGTGCTTGCACTGGTGAAGCGCCTCGCCGAGAAGGGCGTTGGCGTGCTGATGATTAGCCACAACCTCGTCGACGTGTTCGCGGTCGCCGACTACATCAGCGTGCTCTACTTGGGCCAGATGGTTGCGTCTCTCGAAGCCACTCAAACCACCAGCGACGATGTCGTCGGTTACATCACTGGAAGCAAGACCTACACGGGAGTAAACGTATGAGCGCCACCGGAGCGCCAAAGAAGAAGCCGACGCACGAGGAACTTGAGGCGACGTCGGCCGGTTCCGGCGTCCCCGTGCCCGATCAGATCGGTAGTGGATTTGAGGGCGGCGTAATCGATCAGGCGAAGGCGTGGCTGTCTCGTGTTCGCGGTGGCGAGATGGGTGTGCTGCCTGCCGTCGCCGGACTCGTCGTTCTGTTCGTCATGTTCACGATCGCCAGTCCGTACTTCCTCACCGATCGCAACTTCGCTAACCTGCTGACGCAGGCCGCGCCGTACGTCATGCTCGCGATGGCTCTGGTCTTTGTCATCCTGTTGGGCGAAATCGACCTGTCGGCCGGCGTGACCTCGGGTGTCGCGATGGGACTTTTTGTTGTTCTGTCCAATCCGGGCGGAATCAAGATGAACTGGATTCTCGCGCTCCTGATCGCCTTGGCTGCGGGAGCCGCGATCGGAACGTTCATCGGGTTCTTTGTCGCGAGGGTCGGCATTCCGTCCTTCGTCGTCACTTTGGGTCTGTTCCTCGGTTTCCAGGGCCTGGAACTGCTCATTATCGGCACCGGCGGGCTCTACCGCATTCAGGAGCCCGCGGTTATCGCAATCGAGAGCAACAACCTCGAACCGTGGCAGGGCTGGGTCATGATCGCCGTGATCTTGGTCATTTCCTTCGCGACGGCGATGGTCGATCGCCGTCGCCGCACTCGCGCGGGTGTCCCAAACCGTACGATCACGCTGCTCTGGATCCGGCTCGTCATCATTGCCGTGATCGGAGGTGTGGTCGTCGCGCTACTGAATCAGGACCGCGGTCAATCCCTCCTCGCGATCACGGGCGTGCCGATCGTCGTGCCACTCACGCTCTTCATCCTGTGGCTGGGCACCTTTGTTCTGGACCGCACCAAGTTCGGCGCCTACCTGTACGCGATCGGCGGCAACCCGGAGGCGGCACGCCGCGCCGGTATCAAGGTCGTCGGCATCAGGTGGACAGCCTTCATCATCTGTTCGTCGCTCGCGGTGGTCTCTGGTTTGTTCAGTGCCAGCAAGGTCGGCTCAGTGGATGCGTCCTTCGGTACCCAGACTGTGCTCTTCGGTGTCGCGGCCGCGGTCGTCGGCGGCGTCAGCCTGTTCGGTGGTCGCGGTCGACTCATTCACGGCGCAGTTGGTGCTGTGGTTATCGCGACCATTACCAACGGGCTTGGCCTGCTCAACCTCCCCGGTGGAGTGAATCTTCTCGTTACCGGCGGCGTGCTGATCCTTGCGGCAACTGTCGACGCGGTCTCGCGGGTTCGAGCCGGCGGATCACTGACGAGGTAGTTGCACTGCACTGAGTAGTAGTTTCAAACGGCCGTCCCTGCGGGGGCGGCCGTTTGTGCGTTGCGACGCGAAAGTATGAATCTGCCGGGAATTTCCGATTTTGGCAATCCAATCTAAATGACCCCCATACGAGGGTTAGGCTCCTGACCGGTCGTCGGGTACCGTCGAAGTAGAGCGATTGTGTTGTGGGACGCGGCCGCTCGCTACCCCCATTTGTGTTGCATGTTTGCTGTTTTTGCATCCTTTGGGGGGATCACAAATGCGCCGGAATTTTAGGGCCGCTATTTCATTGACCGCAGCCGCGGTTCTCGTAACTACTCTCAGCGGGGCTAGTCTGCCCGTGGCCGCAGCAGCGGTTCAACCGGTGCACAAGCCGGCCTGGGTTGCTCCGAAGTACCACGAAGTGGCGCCGGTTCTGACGGACGTCCAGCGAATCAAGGACGCCGCGCCTGAGCGCGCACTCCTCGCCCAGCAAGCAGCGGAGGCAGCAGCAGCTGCGGCCGCAGCGGCGAAGGCCGCAGCACAGGCTGCGGCAGAGGCCGCTGCGCGAGGGCACTCGGTCAATATTTGGACAACAGGCTTCCAGGCACAGGTCAACGCATGCCGGGGCGGCGTCGATATGACGGCTCACTACGGAATGCGTATTGTCGCCGAGCACTGGTCGTGCGGCGGGAGTTCATTCCCGACCGCGGCCGGGAGCATCGTTCGGTTCACCGGTCTCGACGCCGGCACCTACCGTGTGATCGGACTTGTTGCGACTCTCGACGCCTACACGGCACACACCTACCAGGTGCCACACAACTACCAAATGCTCTATCAGACCTGCCGTGGGGGAAACAGCCACTACACCGAGTTCATCGCACTACAGCGGATTGGCTAACGGACTAGCTCACCTGCTCGAGGTTCGCCGCCCGGTTAGCGCGAATTTTCCAAAGAAGCCGGCGCTGGCAGTGCCGTTCAGGGTGTCATCGTCGACGGTTACTGCACACTTGAGTGTCACTGCCATGGGCTGGGTCACCGTGACGCTGCAGGATGCCGAGTTGCCGCTGACATTCACGTTCTGAAGCGGCACGGAGTCGGTGCCATATCGTGCGACGCCGGTGTGTTCGTCAGTGAACTGCAGCGTCACAACCTGCGCGCCCATCGGGGTGTTGATGGTGACATCCCACGTTCCGATTATGGTCTGGGCAGCGTCATTCATGGGAGAACCACGACCTTACCGCGAACTCGCCCGGAATGGCTTTCACGAAGAGCATCTGCCGCGCGATCCAGGGGGAATCGCGCTCCGATTTCAATCTCGAATCTGCCCTGTTCGGCGAGGGACGCCGCGATCGAAACAGCTTCGTGGCGGAGCCGCTGTTCTTCTTCAGTTAGCGGGATCGGGCTGCCTCCCGACCACGCACGAATCCCGAGCTCGGCGGCGCGGTATCCAAGAACGATCGTTCCGATCTGCTGCCGATCATCCACTAGGTCGAAGGATGCCTCGATCGCCTCGTCGGTTCCTGCGGCATCCAGAATCAGGTCGATCGCTCCCGGCGCCGCCGCCCGAATACGTTCGACGAGACCTGGTCCGTAGACGACGGGTACAGCGCCGAGTTCTCTCAGGCGATCCTGATTCGCTTCGCTTGCTGTGGCAATCACGGTGGCGCCCCACGCTTTCGCGAACTGCACGGCCGCCTGACCGACGGCGCCTGAACCGCCGTGGATCAGCAGCGTTGTTCCGGCGACGACGCCGAGCGACTTCAACACCTGGTAGGCGGTACCGACAGGAACGCCCAGCGCCGCGCCCTGTTCCCAGCTGAGCGATGCGGGTTTGCGGACCAACTGATCTGGTCGCGCGACGACGTGGGTCGCAAGTGCACCAGCCGCATCTCGAACGATGACCTCATCGCCTACCGACCAGCCCGAAACCTGCCCTCCGACCTCCGTGATCAGGCCCGATGCATCAGTTCCGACCCGTCTCGGCGTCGTGAATGGTGCACTGGGCCGGATGCCCAGAATGAGTTTCCAGTCGATGGGGTTGATTCCGGCGGCGCGAATCTCAACGACCACTGCATCTGCCGGGGCATTCGGTGTCGGAACGTCGACGAGCTCGAGGTTGTCGAGGCTCCCGACTTGCGAGTATTGAATAACCTTGGCCATGTATCGTCCTTTGAGCGCTGTCGATATTTGGGTACGTCGTTCGTCGCTTGAACGCACGAGTATCTACGACAACGACAACGATGGCAGAGGGATTCCCATGACCGAGCAGTTGACCTATGAGTTCGAGCTATCAGACATCATTCCTGCGGAGCCGCGAGCCATCTTCGACACCTGGATGTCGGGGGCTGGCCATACCGCGATGACCGGGGCCGCCGCTGAAGTCGATCCGCACGTTGGCGGCGAATTCACCGCCTGGGATGGGTACATCTGGGGGCGCACTCTCGCGCTCGAACCCGGCGTGCGGATCGTGCAGTCCTGGCGCACGTCGGAATTCGACGAGAACCAACCCGCCTCGCAGATCGAGGTGCGCCTCGAGCCCGTCGACGGTGGTACGTCTGTGCGCATCCGCCACACCATGGTGCCCTCCGACCAGCTCGGATACGAAAATGGCGGCTGGCAAGACAATTATTTCGAGCCGATGAAGGCGTACTTCCGCGAGCACTAGGCGTCCTTATCGGGTGAGGCTGTCGGTGGGATCGGCGGCTTTCTGCCACAATCCGAGGGTGGCTTCCCTCAGGCGTGGCGTTCGCGTCGTCGTGGCATCGTTTTCCCGTTCGCGCTTCTTCCGCCGTTTTGGCCCGCGCATCATGCCGCCGGTTGAGCGAATCTGGGCGGGGTTGTCCGGTGGCAGGTATCCGCTCAGTGGAGTTCTCGTTCCGTCCCTGGTTCTGCACTCGATTGGTGCGAAATCCGGGCTCGAGAGGGACAGTCCTCTCATGTATTGTCCGGAGCCCGGGGGAGTGATGCTGATTACCGGCAGCAACTTCGCCCGAGAGACGCATCCGGCGTGGACAGCGAATCTCGCGGCGTACCCCGATGCTGCCGTCACCGTCAAGGGCAGGCGCATCACGGTTCGAGCTGTTCGGATCGCCGACGACAAGCTCGACGAAACGTGGACCTACATCGAGCGCCAGTGGCCGGGATATCGCGGCTATGAGCGGGTCTCCGGCCGCACCCTGCGGATCTTCCGGCTGACGCCCCGCTAGACCGCTAGCTAGCGGCCTCCCAGCCGATCGCGGGCGCGATGTGCTCCGCTACGGTCTGCAGCAGGTGCGTGTTGTATTCGACACCCAACTGGTTGGGGACCGTGAGCAAGACGGTGTCGGCTTCCCGCACCGCCGCATCCTGAATTAGCTCGGCGACGATCTTGTCGGGCTCGCCGATGTAGCTCTTACCAAACCGGGCGATCGTAGTCGCGTCGAGATAGCCAACCTGGTCCTGTTGTTCATCGGAGCCGCGGCCACCAAAGTAGGCACGGTCTTCGTCGGTCGTGACAGGCAGGATGCTACGACTCACGGATACCCGAGGCTCGCGCTCCCAGCCGGCGTCCTTCCACGCGTCGCGAAACTGCTGGATCTGCTCGGCCTGGAGGTCACCAAACGGAACTCCGGTGTCTTCGGTCAACAGGGTCGAGCTCATCAGGTTCATGCCCTGCTCGGCAGTCCACACACCGGTCGCACGCGACCCGGCGCCCCACCAGATTCGATCGGCGAGGCCGGGGGACTGCGGTGTAACAGCGAGCGCGGCCGACGATCCGGTCATCCGCGGATTGCCCTCCGCGACACCGGCGCCCTGAATAGCGGCGAGAAACAGTTCGGTGTGGGAGCGGGCGAGGTCTGCGTCATCCATTCCGTCCGGCGGCACGAATCCGAACGACTCGGAGCCGCGCAGCGCTGTTTCGGGCGAGCCACGGCTGATCCCGAGCTGCAGCCGTCCCGAACTGATCAGGTCGGCCGCAGCGGCTTCCTCGGCCATGTAGAGGGGGTTCTCGTATCGCATGTCGATGACGCCGGTGCCGATCTCGATTCGCGTGGTGCGCGCCGCGATTGCCGAGAGGAGCGGAAACGGCGACGCGAGCTGACGTGCGAAATGGTGAACCCGGAAGAAGGCCCCGTCGAGCCCGAGCTCCTCGGCGGCCACAGCGAGGTCGATCGATTGCAGCAGCGCGTCCTGGGCTGTTCGCGTCAGTGAGCCGGGTACCGGTTGCCAGTGCCCAAACGACAGAAACCCGATCTTCTTCTTCTTCACGCCGGTCTAACCTCCTATCCCGGGTCGCCATTCCCGTGCACAAGCACCAATCAATGCAAATGAATAAAGTCGTCCCATGCTCTGCGTCTGTCTGAGCGGCTGTCGTTCTCTACGCGGTCCGGGTTGTCGAAGATCAGACTCGCGCGAGTAGATGCGTCGTGCTGCGGCCACGTGGCATCCACCGAGCCGTCTGTGGCGAACTGCAACCAGTGGTCCTGCATCCGCTTGCTGAGGGCGACGAGGGCACGGCGACCTCCCAGCAGCGTCGTAAGTTTGGCGACCCTGGTTCGGGCGCGATCGAAGACCGTCAACAGGTCGGCGCCGTGCGTCGCGTCAACGCCGAAGAGGTGGAGAAGCGGTGGCGCGTAGTCGAGGCGATACATCCAGGTCGGGGCGATACCAGCGTGCCCGGCAGCGATTTGGTAGGTCGGCAGCCAAAACGCGAAGTCGCCGCCGAAGTCGAGCCGTCCGCGTCTGCGGGGCAGACGGTATGCCGCTCGCAGCTCCGAAGCGGCAGCAGCCGAGGAGCCAGACAGCAGTCCCTCAATTCGCGATCGCGACGTGGCCAAAATGAACCGCTTGCCGAAAAAGACCGAGCCTTCGCGGTCGTTGCTTCCGATAATGAGTGGCACCCGATGCCCGCGCCCGGCTCGCAATGCCTCAACCGGATGCTCAGGCAGGTAGTTCCCGTCGACGACAGGGCTAAATGGTTGGTCGCCTGGGTATTCGTCGGGCACTCGCATGAACAGGATGCGCGCGGCAGTGACAAGCGCGTTCGTATCCGTCGTGCGCAGTGCCTCCGCCTCGCCGCCGGGAGCAACGCCGAGGATCTCCATCAGCTCCCGCGCCCAGGCTCGAGTGACTGTGGGGTGGTAGACGGCG
>JADGOT010000184.1 GCA_017882805.1 Glaciihabitans sp.
CCCGGCGATCGCCCGCTGCTGGTGATCGCGGGCCGCGTGCAACCGCTCAAGGACCAGGAGCTGGGCATCCGGATCCTCTCCGAGCTCTCTATGGTTGCGCCCGCTCCCATCCTTGTCATTGCGGGAGAGGCCGCCGATCCGGCATATCAGGCGCGGTTGGAACAGGCAGCGATCGTGCACAACGTCGAGACCGACGTTTGTTTTGCCGGCGCACTGGATCGGGAGACACTTGCCGACCTGTTCGCGGCCGCGGAATGCACCCTGGTGACGTCGTACTCCGAGACCTTCGGTCTGGTCGCCCTCGAGTCGGCTGCAAGCGGTACGCCGGTGATCGCGTTCCGCGGCACGGGGCTGCTCGAGTCGGTCGGCGACGGAGAATCGGGATACCTGATCGACAGTCGCGATCCGGCGGACTGGGCTTCCGCGATCCTTGCTCACCGCGCCGATGGCGCCCGGGTCGCCGCGATGCGAAGGTCTGCCCGGAGCTTTGCCGAGGGCTTCACGTGGGCGACTGCTGCGGCATCCCACCTTGCCCTCTACGAGTCTCTGGTTCGTTAGCCGCCTGGGATCAGAACGACACCTAGCTGGGCCGGCCGTAGGTCTCGAGCAGGCGCAGCCAGATCTCGTTCATCGTCGGATAGGCGGGAACGGCGTGCCAGAGGCGGTCGAGCGGAATCTCACCAACAACGGCGAACGTTGCGGCCTGAAGCATCTCACCGACGTCCTGCCCAACGAAAGTGACGCCGAGAACGACCTTGCGCTTCTCATCGACGACCATGCGCGCCTTGCCGACGTAGTCGTCGGCCTGAATGGTCGATCCCGCCAGCCAGCTCATGTCGTAGTCGACGACGCGGGTCTCGTAGCCAGCCTTCTTGGCGGCCTCGGCGGTAAGACCAACGGACGCGACCTCCGGGTCACTGAAGGTGACCTGGGGTACGGCCTCGTGATCGGCGGTGGCGACGTGAGTGCCCCACTTGGAGTCATCCACCGGCTTCCCCAGAGCTCGAGCCGCGATCACGTCGCCCGCGGCTCGCGCCTGATACTTTCCCTGATGGGTCAGGAGAACGCGGTGGTTCATGTCACCCGTTGCGTAAAGCCAGTCGAAGCCTTTCACCCTCATGGTGTCGTCGACATCGAGCCAGGACCCGGCTTCGAGTCCGATGTTCTCGAGCCCCAGGTCACTGCTGCGGGGGGTTCGGCCCGCGGCAACGAGTAGTTTCTCCGCCGTCACGGCCGCGCCCTTGTCGAGCTCGATGACGTACCGATCGTTCTTCATAGAGACCGCCGTGGGCGACACACCAAGCAGGAGGGTTGCGCCAAGCTCGGTCAGAGAGTCGCCGACCATTTCACCTGCGAACGGCTCCTGTCCAACCAGCAGGCCCGACCGCGCGATGATCGTGACCTTCGTGCCGAAGCTCGCGTACGCGGTCGCCATCTCGACCGCGACCACGCCGCCGCCGATGATGGCGAGGCTCTCGGGAGCGGTCTTTGCGCTCGTCGCGTCGTGGCTCGTCCAGGGTTTCGACTCGACCAGTCCGGGAATGTTGGGCACCAGCGAGACGGAGCCAGTACTCACGCACACGGCATGGCGCGCCGTGTAGACGGTGTCACCGACGGTGACTTCCTTGACGCCGGTGATGACACCGCGCCCGCGAGCGAGATCGATGGGTACGCTCTGCAGCCACTTGACCTGGCTCTCGTCGTTCCAATCGTGGACGATGCTGGTTCGCCTTGCAAACGTCGCGGCGACATCCAGCGGCTTCGTGATCGTCTCAGCCGCTCCGCCGACCTTCTTGGCGGCGCGATAGACCATTCCGCTGCGCAGGAGCGCTTTCGATGGCATACAGGCCCAGTACGAGCAGTCGCCGCCGACGAGCTCCGACTCCACGATCAGCACCGTGAGACCGCCCTGCACGGCGCGATCCGCAACGTTCTCGCCGACTGCTCCGGCGCCAATAACGATGAGGTCATATTCCGTGGTGGTCATGACTTCACGCTACCGGGGCGAGGCTGCTACTTTCCGACAAATTCGGCTGTCGTCCGGGACAGAAACGCCTGCATCCCGATCTTCGAATCCTCGGTCGCGACGAGTCGCATCAGCTCGGGCTGTAGCTGCTCCTCGGCCGCCGCGTCGCCCTCTCGAATCGCAAGCTTCGCGTTCGCCAGCGCGGCTTGCACCGCGAGGGGTGCCTGGGCGGCAACTCGCTGTGCGATTTCCAACGCCCTCGCGTATTGAGTGCCCGTGGGGACTACCTCCTGCACGAGACCGATTCGCAGTGCCTCTGCTGCGTCGAACGTGTCGCCCGTGAGAATCCACCTCATCGCATTTCCCCATCCGACCGCGCGCGGAAAACGGATGGTTGCACCACCAAACGGCAGGATGCCCCGGGCGACTTCGATCTGCGCGAACGTCGTCGATTCCGCCGCAATCGCGATATCGCTCGCCAGAATGAGCTCGATGCCGAGCGTCAGACAGATGCCCTGAACTGCAATCACTACGGGCTTGGTCAGCGAGTCACCCGCGACCTGCCACGGGTGAATGCCGCCGGCCGGCACCAGATCGAGTCCCTTTCCGGTCAGACGTGGCCCGACATCCGCCAGGTCCAGTCCGCCGGTGAAGTGGTCGCCGTGCGCGAACACAAGGCCGCAGCGAAGATCCGGATCGCGCTCGAGTTCGCCGTACGCGCTGGCCAGCTCCTGCAGGAGCTGCTGGTCGGCGGCGTTGCGCTTGTCGGCGCGGTTCAACCCAAGAAGCAGAACATGTCCGTCGCGGTCGACGGTGACGCGTGGTTCAGGCATCCTGCAAGCGTAAGCCGCCCAAATTGGGAGCGAGGATCACTTACCGCTGAGCGCCCCGATGATGCGGAGGATTGTGGGCAGGTCTGACTCGGCCTGCTCGGGTGAGGTGGGCGTGAACTCGGTGAGTCCCGCGCCGACGAGCTCATATTTGTCTTTGACCGCCCGGATCGACTCGATGAGTGCCGTGGTGGTCAGTCCAAATGGAACCGGGTTGTCGAGTCCTTCAAGTTCGGCGGGGTCGAGCACGTCGAAGTCCACATGGATGTACACGCGCGACGCCCCGGTCTTCTTGATGGCGTCGACCAGTCGCTTCGCGGTCAGGGCTTCGGCGTCAATGAGGGTGATGCCCGATTCCGCGACATACGCGTCTTCTGGCGCGTCGAGTTCGCGCGCCCCAACCAGAATGACATTGCTTGGTGAGAGCGGCCGCGCTGGAATGAGCCCGGGAGCGCCATCCCCGAGGAGAGTGCGCAGCACCATCCCGTTGAAGCATGACGACGGAGAACTTTCAGGCGTGTTCAGGTCTGCGTGCGCGTCGAACCAGATCAGTGCGATCTCGCCCTGATCGGCGACGTGCGACACCGCAGCGAGCTCCACTCCGCAGTCACCACCGATCGTGATGGCGAGGCCCTCGATGGTCGACAGGGTCATCGCGTGCCGATCGCGCACGAGTTGGATCGAGCTAAACCGGGAGACCCCGGTGCCCTGGCCTTCGCCAGCCTCGAGCGGAACAGCAACCGTAGTGGTGCTGGCACTCGGCAGATCTCCACGAATGGCCTCGGCCCCGTCCACGAGCCGCATGGCTCGGGTCGAGCCGGAGCCCTGCCATTGGGGAACGACAACAAATTGTGCAGCCATCGAATTAGTGTGGCACTTACCCGCGCACGGCCTCGTCAAGTTTCGCTCTGAGCGCGCTCGCGTCGAACGTGCCGCCGTATCCCGGCATGTCGCGGTCGATGCGCCAGCTCTCTGACAGCGGACCGAGGTTGACGGTGTCGAAGCCGATTTCGTCGAAGAATCGGGTGACGAGTTCGATGGCCTCGGGGAAGTCGCTGGCCGTCGCAAGGGCACGGCGTCCGGGGGTACCCGCCGGCAGGGCGTCGCTCAGAATCTCGGAGAACTTGATGTGATTGAAGCCCTTGGCAACTTTGGCGCCGACAAGGTGTCGTTGCAGCAGTCCCGTCACTGTGAGTTCGTGATCGTCGATCTCCTTGATGTGCCCGTCCCGCTCGAAGTAGTAGTTGTTGGTGTCGATCACGACTTTTCCGACGAGGGGCGCGACCGGAACGCGCTGGGCTGCCTTCAGCGGAACGGTGACGACGACAAAATCGCCGGCGCTCGCGGCATCCACTGCTGTTGCGGCGCTGGCATTGGGTCCGAGATCTGCGACCAGGTCGGCCAGCGTCTCGGGGCCGCGTGAATTGGACATCACCACCGAATACCCGTGCGCGAGGGCAGCGCGCGCGACGCTGCTGCCGATGTAGCCAGAACCGATGAATCCAATAGTTGTCATGACGTGGGCAACACCGGATGCCTTCGGGAACTTCCCGTGCCGGGCGCACCCCGACTCCTCACGACCCTCGCGACACGACGCGCCCGGTGGGAATGCGCGTCGAAAACCCACCACTCGGTCAGTGACTTAGCTCAAGCGTCGCGTCGCCAGCGACCCGAGCTAGTCCTGACCAATTCAGGAACATCTCCACCTAATTCAGGAAACGTTGTGACGGGTGATAGGGGGAGTAAACCAAAGTGGTCGTCTCGAGACGCTCGAACAACAGAAGTTCCTGAAAAACGTAGTGCGAGGTGGTGCCCCCACGCAGATTCGAACTGCGGCCCCTGCCTCCGGAGGGCAGTGCTCTATCCCCTGAGCTATGGGGGCTCAGCGCCTAGCTAGATTAGCAGCATGGCTGAACCGGCTTCC
>JADGOT010000185.1 GCA_017882805.1 Glaciihabitans sp.
ACGTCGGTGCGACCGCTCTCCTTCAGAGCCAGCAGCGTTCGCCGAACGACGCCCTCGTAGCGAAGCGCGGTAAAGACGGTTGATCCGTCCGGGAGTGTACGCGGCGTGACCGCGGGTTGGAGTTCGAACTGACAGTTCTCACACAGCGAGCGATCGGCGCTCCCGCATCCGGCGCAATCGACGGGCAACAGCACCGCGAACGCATCGAGCAGCGCCCCCGAAATGCGTGATCCCATTCGCACAGCTTGGCACGTCATGTACAGAGCGGTCTACCGCTGAAACTGTGAGGTGGATAAGACTTATTGCTGGGTCGCGAGGATGGAGGCGACGACGCCGATGTTCTGCCAACCGCTCGCCCGGAGCTGTTGCACCTCCCCGGACAGGGTGAGGATCCGCAGTGAGTCGGAGTCGGCGCCCACGAGCCGACGCGCGCCTTCCGTTCTGGACGTGTCGCCGGGCGATCCGCCGATGACGTAACTCGTCACGGTATCAGCGCCATCGTCGGAGGCGAGGGAGGCAACCGTGATCGGGTCAACCCAGGTTGCATCGATGGGATTCGCCGACGAGACGGGCAGGTCGAGCGGGTCTCCGAGGGAGGTCGGTACGCCCGCGCGGCGGATGATGCCCGCGACGATCAGACGCGGACCCGACGTCGTTGAGAGGTACATGAGCACCCGAGTGCCGTCGTGTGACACGTTGAGTGATACGACGCTGGCGTCGGCGGGGATCCGCGACCCGACCTGGTGAACGCTTCCGTCGATCCCGGCGACCTGGATGGCCGCTGCGTTAGTTGCGGGCACCGACCAGACATAGCCGAAAGTGTCAATCGAAGGCGCGATCAGGTCGGGTCGAGAATCGACAAGTTTCTGCGCACTATCGGTGACGACGTAGACCCCGCCCTTTGCCAACACGCCGGCGGTCGTCTGACCGCGATCCAGCGAGACAGCGCTGCCGCCGAGAGGTGCGATCTGGTTCGAGATTCCGCCGAGCGACGTGAACCCGGGATAAAAGCCGAATTGCTTGCCCTTCTGCAACAGCGGCGCGAGGGTTGTGACCACGGCGACCTGGGCATGGCTGTCCTGCGAATCGGGAAACGCGAGCGGCGCCCCGCGTGCAGTCATGGCGATACTAGTGATGGCTGCCGTCCCGAAGCTTTGCTCGAGCTGTTGGTGCATTCGGCCGCGAACCTGCGCCCCTGTCGCCGCCGCGTTCGCACTCAGGTCGACGGTGGCAGCACTGTTGCGCACGACGACGGGCGAACCGGGCTGCACACCGGCAGGAAATGCGGAGACGACGACTCCCTGCTGCAACCATGGACTCGGACCCGCGATCAGGGCGCGCACGATGCGGTCCTGCACGGTCGGACCGGATGGGAACCAGCGAACATCCGGAATGAGATAGCGGTACTCGGGGTCGAAGAAGTAGATCGGGAAGGACGTGAACGCATTCGCGAAGCTCGTGCGTGAGAGCACGATGCCGTCGGGGAGGTCGCTGATGCGCCACTGTCCGTTCACCTTCACAAAGCTGAACGACAGGGTCTGGGTGGCATCCGTACCCTGCTCGACGTAGATGCCGAGCGCATCCACGGATGCCTTGGTCGACACCGAGTAGTCCACGACGTTGTCGCCGACGTCCTCCGGCGTCGCGGGCCGCTCGCGCACCAGAACGCTCTTGGTGGGAACCCATCCCTGCGCCGCCTTGACGGTCAAGAACTCCTTCGCGATGGCGTAGTTTCCCTCGGCCGAGGTTGCCGCTTGCAGGAAGTCGTTGACCATCTCGGTCTTGCTTGCATTCGGTGGTGGTCCGAGCGGGATGTCGGCGGGCGCCGCATCGTTGCCGTTCTGAACGAGTGGACCCTGGTTCACGCCGCTCGACGAGGGAATGCCGACGCACCCCGCGAGGGCGAAAACCAGTGCGAGGGCGACGGCCGCGGCACGGGCCAGCCGAAATGGTCTAGTCATCCTGAACATCCTCGTCCGGGGGAAGTTCGAGCGGCGACCCCCGCAGCACGCCGCCGACTTGCCGGGGCAGCGTGAGGCGGAAGCACGAACCCTCGCCCGGGGCGCTCCAGACCTCCAGCCAGCCGCCGTGAAGTGCCGCATCCTCCAGCGAGATCGCGAGACCCAGACCGGTGCCGCCCGTCGTGCGCTGGCGGGACGGATCGGCGCGCCAGAACCGATCGAACACCCGCTCCATTGCGGCGGGCGTCATGCCGATCCCGTAATCGCGTACGGCGAGCGCGACCGCGTTTTCGTCGCTGTCGATGTAAACGAGGATGGGCTTGCCCTCGCCGTGGTCGATGGCGTTGCCGATCAGGTTTTGCAAGATGCGTCGGATACGCCGCGCCTCGACCTCGGCCTCGAAGTAACCGCCCGGGGCGACGACGCGGAGCTCCGACCCCTTGGTCTCCGCGAGGGATGCGACGGACTCGACGGCGTCCTCGACGAGCCGCACCAGGTTGGTGGGCTCCGTCTCGACCTCGACGGCGCCGGCGTCGTAGCGACTCATCTCGAGCAGGTCTGCGAGCAGGATCTCGAAGCGCTGCACCTGCGTGCGCAGCAATTCGGCCGTGCGCGCTGTTGCGGGCGGGAATGCGTCGCGCTGGTCGTACAGCACATCCCCCGCGAGCCGGATGGTTGTCAGCGGCGTCCGGAGCTCGTGCGAAACGTCTGAGACGAATCGCTGCTGCACCTGCGAGAGCGTTGCCAGTCGTACGATCTGCTTTTGCAGGCTGTCCGCCATCCCGTTGAACGATCGCGCGAGGGTGGCGATGACATCGTCTCCGCGCTCGGGGATGCGCTGCTCGAGTTCCCCGGCAGCCAGGCGTTGGGCCGTCTCCGCGGCGAGGCGTATCGGACCGACCACGAGCCGCACCACGACCAGGGTGACGGCACCGATGAGCAGGATGAGGGCGAGGCCGCCGAGCAGCAGCGTCGACTGCACGAAGGTCAGGGTTTGTTGCGAGTCGGCGAGGTTGTAGACCAAATAGAGCTCGTAGCGGCCCGACTTTGGCAGGTTGACGCTCGATCCAATGACGATGCCGGGGTCGCTCCCGCTCCCGCCGGAATGGGGAATGGCGACGGACTGCCAGTACACCGTCGACTTCGCGGATGTCGACTTCGAGGACGCAGCGATCGTCTTGCGCAGTGACGAACTCACAAGGTTCTTGGTCGCGTTTCCGTTTGTCGCGACGTCGACGGGAACCCGCGGACCGCTCTGGCCGGGTGTGCGAAGAATCGCGATCTGTGTGGTGCCGGTCGCGCTCGCGTTTGACTGCAGCACATCGGTGTACGCGGTGCTCGTCGCATCCTCGATGTTGATGGTCGACCCTTGCCCAATCGTCAGGTTGAACGCGTTCTGCACTGTGCCGGTGGCGCGTGTGGCCTGCGCGAGCAACTGATCTCGGCGGGAGTCGAAGAGGTTGTTGCCGACACTGATCGCAACGTACGATCCGATGATTCCGACCGCGAGCGTTGACAGTAGGAGGGTGATCGACACCGTGCGCGTCAGTAGCGAGGTTCGCCACAGCCGCACGCCTCGGCGCAGCCAGCCTCGCCAATCGAAATAGCGCATGACTGGTTCTTAGGTGCTGGCCCCGGCGCGATAGCCAACACCGCGAACGGTCATGACGATGCGGGGGTTGTCCGGATCGTGCTCGACCTTCGCCCGCAGACGCTGAACGTGGACGTTCACCAGTCGCGTGTCTGCCTTGTAGTGGTATCCCCACACCTGCTCGAGCAGCATTTCGCGGGTGAACACCTGCTGCGGCTTGACCGCGAGCGCCAGCAGCAGCTCGAACTCGAGCGGCGTGAGGTTGATCCGCGTCTCTCCACGCCGAACCTCGTGCCCCGCAA
>JADGOT010000186.1 GCA_017882805.1 Glaciihabitans sp.
CAGCGTCGACGAGTTTGCCGTCCACGCTGAACAGATGACCACAAACGTCACCTACGGCACCTGAACGTCGTATGTCGGAAATGCCGCGCTGGGTCAGATGTCCGGCCCTCAGAAACGATGACACCGATGGCACCAGTGCGCCGATGCCGACGACCGCAAGATCGGCTTTCGCGGCGGCGGCCAGAGTCTCACGGACGTCACGTTGGCGTAGCAGTGCAGCGGCCACTCGCTCGTCGTCGACCACGAGCGGGGCGTTCAAGTACCGACATCGGCCTCCGAGGGAGTCGGCAAGACGACGTGCCAGCTCTGTGCCGTCGACGCCGGGATCGCGGCTGCCCGCACCCCCGAGCATCTGGATGACCTCGACGTTTCGCGGGACCCTGGATCCGAGCCCGTCGGCCACAGCGCGTACTGCCGTGCCCCAGCTGATCGCGACGGCATCGCCGTCGCCGAGCATCGTGTTGAGATAGCGAGCAGCCAACTGGCCCACGCGTTGTAGTTCGTCTTCGCGTCGTCCGTTGGAGTCGAGGACCATCGCATCGCGCAACCCGAACCTGCGGACCAGCTCGCTCTGCAGCTCCTCTTCGAGCGGCAGTGCGTGACGGATTCGGATTTCAACTACACCGGTCTGCAAGGCGTCGCGGAGCAGACGCGACACAGTGGAGCGTGAGACCCCCAATCGGCCAGCGATCTTTTCTTGGTCGAGCCCCGAACGGTAATAGAGCGTGGCTACCTCGGCAAGGAGGTCGTCGCGGCGTGGTTCCGGGAACTGCCTGCGATTGCGCCCGACGCCGGGCTCGACCACGCGCTCACCCGGAATTCGTGTCGATGTAGGCGATGATCTGGCCGGCCTCGGCCGACTCTCCCTCTGGCAGGATCAGCTTCGAAACCGTGCCGGAGTCGAGCGCCTCCACCTCGCTTTCGGTCTTGTCTGTTGCGACCTCGAAGAATGGCTCACCTTTGTCGACTCGGTCCCCTGGGGCCTTGAACCAACGGCTCAGCACCAACTCACCGGCCGCATCACCCAAGGGCGGCATCACGACGGGCACGTCCATCTTCTCAACTCCTCACGAGGTCGCGTATTGCAGACGCAATAGCGTCGGTATCAGGTACGAGTGCTCGTTCGAGCGTGGTGTTGGCCGGGAGCACTACATCGGGCGTGGCGATCCGGCGGGGAGGTGCGTGCAGTAGGCCGTGGAGGTGCTCGGCCGCCTGCGCGATGATTTCTGCCCCAAGACCACCCGTCTGGCAGGCTTCGTGAGCTACGAGGAGCCGTCCAGTACGTCGGCACGAGGCCAACACCGTTTGCATGTCTAGAGGTGCGATGGTGCGTAGGTCGATGACTTCGACGTCGATTCCGTCGTCGGCGAGCAATTCGGCAGCATCCAGTGCCGTGTGCACCATGTTCGACCATGCTACGACGGTTACATCGACACCGGGACGCTTGACGTCTGCCACCCCGATCGGAACGGTGTGCTCGCGGCCGGGGTCGGTGCCCTTGCGGGCGTAGAGACCCTTATGTTCGATGAAGAGCACAGGGTCGTCGTCTCGGATAGACGACTTCAACAGTCCCTTCGCGTCGGCTGGAGTGCTCGGCGCCACAACCTTCAGACCGGGTACGTGAGCGAACCACGCCTCGAGGCTTTGCGAGTGTTGTGCTCCGGCTCCACGGCCGACGCCCTGCTGCACCCGCACAACCATCGGCGCGCTGAGCTGACCTCCGAACATAAAGTGCAGCTTCGCCGCCTGGTTGACCAGAGCGTCCATCGTCAAGGTCACGAAGTCCATGTACATGATCTCGGCGACCGGGCGCCCGCCGACGACGGCCGCGCCGAGTGCGGCACCGACGATTAGCGCCTCGGACATCGGGGTGTCGATCACTCTCCGGTCACCGAAGCGTTCGAGCAGGCCCTTGGAGACAGCGTATGCCCCCCCGTACTTACCAACGTCCTCTCCCATGACGATCACGCGGTCGTCGGCTTCCATCTCCTCGAACAACGCCTCACGCAACGCCTCGCGGTACGTCACGGTGCGCGGAGGGGTGAGGGTGCTGATCATCGGATTCCTTCCAGCGGCGTGGCGTAAATGTCGGAGAAGACCTCGCCGATGCTTGCTGGCGGACTGTTCTCGGCGATCTCGATGGCTGCGGCGATCTCGGCGGCGATGTCTCTGTCGACCTGCTCGAACCACTCTTCATCGAAGTCGTGGGCCATGAGCA
Source organism: Glaciihabitans sp. (assembly GCA_017882805.1). Taxonomy (GTDB): domain Bacteria; phylum Actinomycetota; class Actinomycetes; order Actinomycetales; family Microbacteriaceae; genus Galbitalea. The sequence goes on from JADGOT010000186.1 coordinate 2,219, forward strand.
GGTTGTGGGCCAGGAGTACCGGGTCGCGTAGACGCCATTTCTCCTCCTCGGCTTTGTCGCGATAGGAGCTGGGGTCGGCACGTGAGTGGCCGAGGAAGCGGTATGTCGACAGGCCGAGCAGAGTCGGTCCTTCGCCACGGCGCGCACGTCCGATGGCATCGCGGGCTGCAGTCCGGACAGCGAGCACGTCCTGTCCGTCGACGTCGACGCCTGCGATCCCGTATCCCTCTGCTTTAACTTCTATGCTCTGCTGGGCTGTTGACTTCGCCCATGGCAGCGACATCGCCCACTGGTTGTTCTCAACGACGAAAACGATCGGCAGCCGCTGCACCGCGGCGAAGTTGACCGATTCGTGGAATATGCCCTCTGAGGTGGCGCCGTCGCCAAAGAAGGAAGCGACCACCCGGTGTTCGCCTCGCAGCGCAGTCCAAAGCGCCGCTCCAGTAGCGATCGGAATGTGACCGCCGACGATTGCGTTGGAGCCCAGATGACCGATAGAGGCGTCAACAAGATGCATGGAGCTACCGCGCCCACGGCATGCTCCTGCCTCGCGGCCCATAAGCTCGGCCATTAGGGCGCTCATGGCGCCTCCGCGCGCAAGGAAATGACCGTGACCACGGTGGGTACTGGTGATGTAGTCGTCAGGTTCCAATGCGTCACAGACCCCGACCGCCACAGCTTCCTGGCCGATGCTGACGTGGCACATCGTGCTGGACAACTTGTTCTTCAGGAGCAACTCAAGGATGCCCTCTTCGGCTCGACGGATCCGAAGAAGTTCGCGGTAGAGCCGCGAGAGGGTCTCGGTGTCGGTCTCGGTCGCAGCCATCGTCGGGTTAGGTGCAAACATGCTGAACCACCTTATGCATCAGATCACTCATCGCGTCGTACGACGCGATGTACTTGTTGAAGAAGAACTGGTAGGCCTCATGCGCTTCGGCGTCCGGCTCGATGGTGCGTGCCACCGACACCATGTTGCGAGCGGCGCTGGCCACGTCCGGGTGGAGACCGCCTGCCACCGACGCGAGGATGGCTGTGCCGAGTGTGACCGCCTCCGGCACGGTGGTAATAGTGATTGGCACGTTGGAGACATCGGCGTGGATCTGCATCCAGAGCTCGCTATTGACCGCACCGCCACAGGCGACAACATCAGTGATGGGGTGGCCGCATTGCGCGAACGTCCGGAATACGTTTTCCGTGCCGAAGCAGACGGCCTCAATGAGGGCGCGATATACATGCGCGGGCGTGTGGCCGAGGCTAAGGCCCCAGATCATCCCGCGCGCCTCTGCGTCGATATATGGTGTGCGGTTGCCTTGCCAGAAGTCCAGTGCGAGGACGCCGTCTGAGCCTGGCGGGATCTTGGAGGCATCTTCCTGCATCACCCGGTAGAAAGTTTCGGACGTGACAACGTCGCCACCGAAGTACCCTCCATCGCACAACTGTCTGAACCACTTCACGACCGAGCCTGTGGAGGTCTGCCCCCCCTCAATCGTGTATTGCCCAGGCACCACCGCGTCGGTGTACGCACCGAACATCCCTGCGGCGTAACTCGGGCGACCTGTTTGGGCCAAGTGCAGGTGCGACGAGCCGGTTATCAGTGCGACCCGACCGGGCGCCAAAACGTCGAGGCCCACCATGCCCACGAACGCGTCAGCCCCGCCCTCCGCCACCGGCGTTCCAGGGCGCAGCCCCAGATCAGTGGCAGCTTCGGCCGTGAGTTCGCCGAGCGTGTCACCGAGGTCGACGATGCGAGCGGGGAGTTTGCTCAGGAGGTCTGGGAGGCCGACCTGGGCGAATAAGCTCGTCGGCCAGCCCCCTGCGTCGCGGTCGTAATACCCACGAATGGCCGCGGTGTTGATGTTGGCCGCCCACTCGCCGGTCAGCCGGTAGCCGAGCCAGTCGGTGTACTCGTTGACGTGAACAGCTCGCGCATAGACGTCTGGCTCGTGCTCGGCGATCCACAGAACCTTGCTGAGCAGCCACTCCGCCGACGTCTGATTGTATCCGCTGTATTTCAGAGCGGGGTTGCCGGTCTCGCCAATGCGCCGTGCCTGCGGAGCGGCGCGAACGTCCATCCAGAGCAGTGCGGGACGTAGCGGCCGGCCGTTCGCATCTGAAACGACGACAGTGCAACTCGTGCACGCGACGGCCAAACCTTTGACGGCAGCGGCATCGACGCCACTCGCCATCACCTGCTGGGTGGCACTCACGACCGCGTCCCACCAGGCGTCGGGATCTTGCTCAGCCCAACCCTGCCGCGCGTGGGTAGTGGAGTACGGCGCCCGCGCGAACGCAACCGGTCGACCGGTCGGGTCGAACACCCCAGCTCGGACGCCTTCCGTGCCGCAATCCAACGCGACGACAAGGCTCTCATCGGTGCGACGGGCGCCCATGGGTCCTCCGAGATCCTGTGCACGATCGTGCACATCGAGAGTGTTTGTGCAAATGCTACGTTGCCACTAGTCCACAATGTCGTCAAGGGGTACTGGAGTCTCGATAAACTCGAGCTCCGAAACCGACACTTTCACCACCCACTCCACACGCGAATAAATCTGCAACACAGGTGGATTCACGGTCTCCAGATCACCTGCACGCGTGAGGTTGGCGATACCGAGTCCCCGTGAGGGTTCCATGGTGACTGCATCTTTTCTACCGTCCAGCCCCGATAGCGGAACGACTTGCGAGAACGCCACAGGTCAGACGCTGTGCGCGCGAAGACGTGTCCCATAGCCCCGCCCACAGAAGATTCCCGCTCACGCATGTCTTGCGGCACAGTTAGTTCCAGCCTCGCCGGCGCATCCAACAGGACCGCCCAGCCACAGAATCCCGCCAGCATCAGGAGGGGTTTCCGTCCGGCACGGCAGCTGACATCAGGGCTGCTCAAACGCGATGGCTTGTAAGTCCCTCGCCATTGCATACCCCCACCCCCGGCATACCCGCAGGTCAGGGCGCCGGCAGTCCGGCCAGCACGGTGGTGTCAACCGCGACTTACGTGCGCATTCCCCACAAACCTCGAACCCGCCCGATCCGGTTTACGCGTTTGCGCAGGTCACAGGCCTGCGGCCTCCGAACCTGGTGACCGCCAAAACGGGGCCGTTTTCAATACCCCCGCCAGGTATAAGAAGAGGGCCTCCGACCACGTTTCCGCAGGTCAGAGGCCCTCTCACGCACTCGGTGGCAGGTGAAGGATTCGAACCTTCGAAGCTTTCGCGATGG
>JADGOT010000019.1 GCA_017882805.1 Glaciihabitans sp.
GAAGCAAGACCCGGACCTCGCTGCGCGTGAACTCCTGGCTTTCTGGACTGGACTTGAGCGGCAATGGGTAATGAACCCGTCCGTTGACTTCCTGGCCGTGTGGGACAACTTCGCGGACCGATTCTTCCTGCGAGACGCTGGCTGAGAGCATCCGCCATCGCCAGTGCTGCCCGTGGGGGTTCTGTGGTGGTGCGCCGGGTTTTCGTGCTCCTTGGACCCGCTATCTCGGCCTTATTTCAGTGGTGTGCCGCCCGCGTTTCGGTAGGCGATTGTCTTCCTGTAGAGGTTGCCGCCGTCGGTTTCAGCTGTGGTCGACAGGTCTGATCCTTGGCCGAACATCAGAGCCCCGACGTGGGCGCTTGCGACCTGGTCCATGTGGGAGAACAGCCAGTCCACCTTGTCGTCCTGGTAGTGGTAGTCGGTGTTGTTCTGTGCCATGTTGCCGATCGGGATCTGCCAGACGACGATCGGGTGACCGACCGCCTCGGCCATCTGTTTCCAATAGGCGAGTTGCGTGGCCCACTTCTGGTCGCTCCACAATGAGCTGCCATTCCCCTGCTTGATGTTGAGTCCGGAGTCCGTGGATTCAACCTCCCCGACCAGGAAGTCTGCACCCTTTCCTCCGAGGCCCACGTAAGTTTTGACACATTTATCCACGTTGCCGGGCCAGTCCCAGCAGGTGATGTGCAGGCCGACCTCCGTGTTAGGGGCGTACTTGCGGGTCATGGCGATCAAGCAGCGGGCCAGACCCGCCACGGAGTCCGGCTGATTTCCGCAGTCGGTCGGATTCGCAGCGGTAACCTGCGCCGGGACCTGGGTCACATCTCCCATCCCTCGTGCGAAACCAAAGAAGTCGGGTTCGAGGTCGATCATGTCGTGCGAGGTGCCGATCTTCTGGAGGAAGAAACGGTAGTCGTTCAGGTATCTGGTGAGGAGATCGGCATGGTTGACCGACTGCACCTCTTGCTGCCACGGAGTAGCAACACCGGGCTGACCGGGCACGAGGAGACCGAGTTCAAACCATGTCCACATCACTCGCTGGGGATGCGATTTACCCAAGTAGGTGGCGTGCGCAGCGAGGGCTTCATCGTTGGTGACGAGCCCCCCGATGCTGCCGCCCACGCAACCCCACCAGCTCGTCCCATCCGGGCAAGACTTCATCGTGTAGTAGCTGCTGTCCGGTGCAGGCGGACTGACGACGTATTGGTACTGAGCGTCGAATGGTGCCTGAGTCGAAGGCTTACCAGTCGACATTGTTCCGATCAACACCGTGCTGACGGAGCTTGCCGCCGGAGGCGCGGCCTTGTGCGACCCTTGCGGGACAGGGGCGGGAGCAACGCCCGTCGGTCCAGGCGTGGGAGTGCTTGTGGCGGCGCCGGTCGGGGTAGCGGTGTCCTGTGCGGACGCATCTTGCGCAACGGCACCTCCGCTCTCGGCAGCCGCCGCGAGTGCCTGCGCCGAGGTCGCGAGAGTAGAAGTCTTCGGCCCCCTCGGTACCGCACCGATCGCGATAACGACTCCAACGACAAGCAAAATAGCGGCAATGATGATGCCCATGCGACGAAAACTCATCAAATCCCCCGGGTTGAATGAAAATCGCGATTGCTGTCCGAAACCATTACGGTCAGCGCCCAGCGGATATGGAAGACATACTCCGCAGGTGAACCAGAATCGTCGGCGTAGGCCGCTCATGCTGGAACTCCTGCGAGCGAGGCTATCTATCACTTCATAGAATAGGTATTGAGTCTAGGCGGCGTCAACAAGCACGCTGGAAATGGATTGACGGTCCAAATTGCAACCGACTCGAGCATTGCTGTGACCGGAACCCAGGTCGAGCCAGCCAGCGGCTCCTATGCGCTGAACGACAGGCTGCCCAACCCCTCAAGTTGAGAGACCTTCGCATGCGTGGGATACTTTCGAAACGATGGTAACGATACAGGACGTCGCGAAAGCCGCCGGGGTCTCCCCCATGACGGTCTCGCATGTTATTAACGAGCATCCGCACGTCAAGGCGAGCACTCGAGAACACGTGCTCGAGGTCATCGCGAAGCTGGACTACCGAGTCAACGTGGCAGCGCGGAACCTCCGCACCGGTCGCACAAACACCATCGGTCTCGCAGTACCAGAAATCGACCGGCCCTACTACGGTGAACTTGCCGCCGCTATCATCCGGCACGCGTCGGCTTTCAATCTCCACGTCGTCATCGAGCAAACCGGAGCGTCCCGAGAGAACGAGCTCGACGCACTCGCTCTCTCTCGCAAACTCATGTACGACGGGCTGATTCTGAGCACCGTCGGCCTCGGCCCTAACGATGCAGATCTGCTGCCCGTCGACTACCCCGTGGTATTGCTCGGCGAGCGCATCTTCGCCGGCCCTCTCGACCATGTTGCGATGCCAAACGTGGATGGCGCCAGGGCAGCGACCCAAGAGTTGATTGATGGAGGGTGCAAGCGAATCGCTATTGTTCGGGATAACAACGCCTCTCAGACCGGAATGTCGAGCTTGCGTTTCGCCGGCTACCTGGACGCGCTCGAATCGAGCGGAATTCCATTCGACCCGGAGCTATCCGTTCACGTTGACGAGTACTCGCTGGCAAGCGGCTTCGACGTCGGCATGCGGCTCGCGAATTCGGGCCTGAGCTTCGACGCGGTGTTCTGCATTACGGACATCCTTGCTCATGGCCTCTTGCGTGCGTTTGCGACTGCGCAAGTTGCCGTACCAGGCAAGGTGCGAGTGATTGGCTTCGATAACATCGAGCAAGATCAGTACAGCGTGCCTTCGCTGTCGTCAGTGGACCCGAATCACGACCTCATGGCGAAAACCGCGGTCGAGCTACTTGTGAGCAGAATCTCCGGCAAGCCTCGAACCGATCAGCGCGACTATGTTGGCTCGTTTCGAGTGGTCACTCGCGAATCCAGTTCAGCTCCCGCGCCGTGACCGTGGATTTCGGCAGGGACCGGGTCATCAAACGGGTTAGGAACCCATTCCGCCGATTCTGACGCCGGCTCGGTGTCCGCCATCAGGCTGTCACGAATTATTTGCCGCGGATCGTACTGTCGGGGATCGAGCTTCTTCCAGTCGATGTCGCTGTACTCCGGGCCCAACTCGTCTCGCATTCGAGCCTGCGCACCGTCCACCATGTTGCGGAATGAGCGCACGAGCCGCGCGAGCTTTGCCGCATACTCCGGCAGCTTCGCGGGGCCAATCAGGAGCACAGCAACAATGCAGATGACGACGAACTTGTCTGGCGAAAAGTCCAGCATCGTTCAGTCCCTTCCCCACCTGAGATCGAGTGGCCTCGGCGCTACTTGGTCAGCTCGGGTGCGTCTGCGACGGTGTGAGCAATACCGGTGTTACTCGAGGCGTCGTCGCCCGGCTGGGAAAGCTCGCTCTTGAAGATCTTGGTCGATTGGCCGACCGCCTTGGCCAGCGCGGGTAGCCGCGTCGCGCCAAATAGCAGAACTACCACGGCGAGGATGATGAGGGCGTGCCAACCGGTGAGGTTTGAAAGCATGATGTCTCTTTCTGTTAGTGGAGGATGAAACTCACTTGATTCCCGAGCTGACGAAGCCTCGGACGTAGCTCCGCTGGGCGAACAGGAACAGGATGACCACGGGGAGTATGTAGATGAACGACCCGGCGGCGAGCAATTGCGGCAACAGGATTCCGTGAGCGTTGTCATAGCCGGTCGCGATGCCCACAGCGAGGGTCGTGTTGTCAGCGTTCAGGAACAGTGTGGGCGCCACGTAGTCCCCCCAAGTCGCATTGAACGAGATAACGAACGCGGTAACCATAAGCGGCCTGGACAGAGGCACGAAGATCGAAATGAACGTTCGGAGGCGACCCGCGCCATCGAGCCGGGCAGCCTCTTCCAGCTCCTTCGGGAAGCTCGCATAGAACTGGCGGTAGAGGAAAATCGCGTACGGCGCGCCGGCAGTCCCCCACAGAACCCACGGCCAATATGTGCCGATAAGCCCGAACTGCGAAAACAGCAAATAGGTCGGGATCAGCGTCACGATTTGTGGAACGATCATCATTCCGATGAGCACGGCAAAGAGTGCACGCTTTCCCGGTCCCTTGAGGCGCGCAAATCCGTATCCAACCAAGGCCGAACTAAGCGTCGTCAACAGGCTGTACACCACCGCAATGAAGGTTGAGATCGCGGCGAACTTGAAATACGGGATCTGGTTGAAGGCGTCAGGAATGTTCTGCCAACGCCAATCGGTCGGGAACCAGGAATTTGCACCCAGCTCAGACGCGGGCGTGAGGCCCTTGATCGCGAGAGCCACAAAAGGAAGGAACAGCGCGATGGAGACGACGAGCAGGAGCGTGAACTTGACGGGGTGACGCTCGGGCCGATTCTTGCGGTTGGGGCTCGAGGTCACTTTGTCCATCGGGGCGGCAGGCTTTGGCGCAGAAGACCGGTCCGTCTTTTCAAGGACGCTCATTTGACGTCACCCTTCTGATCGGGGTCAACGGCGTAGTAGACGCTTCGTCCACCGATCCGGAAGACGATCGCTGTCAGAATCAGGATCACGACGACGAAAACGATGATCATCGCCGAGCCGTAGCCATACCGCGAGTACTGGAAGAACTGGCTCCAGACATCCACCATGTAAAGCCGGTTCGCGACGGGCACCGACGCGACGGTCTGGGTTACGCCAACCGGCGCAAGAAGCAGCGCCGGAATGAAAACCTGCAGCGTAGTGATCAGCGTGAGGACTGTCTGGAAAAGGAGTATTGGCGAGATCGCGGGCAGGGTGACATGCCTGAATGTCGCCAGCGCACCCGCCCCGTCCATCTTCGCGGCCTCGAGTTGCTCAGCGTCCACGGTCTGGAGTGCGGCCAGGTAAATGATGATGCCGGCGCCGATGCCCCACAGCATGACGACCAGCAGGGTGATGAACGCATTGTTGCCCGTCACCCAACTCACGGGATGAATCCCAAAGGTTCCGAGGACCCGGTTGACCGAACCCGAATCCTTGTCGAAGATCACCTTCCAAATCAGCGCGGCCGCGACCGCGGGCACGATGGCTGGCAGAAAGATGATGGTGCGAAAGACAATCCGTCCCTTTACCTTTTCGTTGAGCCAGATCGCCAGTACAAGACTGCCAAGGATGGTGGCCGGCACGACTATCGCTACGAGGAGGAGGGTTTTGCTTAGCGCTGACCAGGTATCCGGCGACGACAGTACTTCCGCATAGTTCGCCAACCCCACCCATGGTTTGAACGGAGAGATCCCGTCCCATGCAGTGAAGCTGACGTAGAGGGCATAGCCCAATGGAAATACGGTGAGTACCGCCGTGCCCAATAGCCACGGTGAAATGAAACCGTAGAAGGCGAGGCCGTCGCGTCGACGCGCGCCCCGAATAGACCTCCGCCGGATACCGGTCAACGTTGTCAATGTGTCCTACCTACCTCGCAGCTAGCCGGCCTACTTGCCCAGCTGCACCTTGCCGTTTGCAAGCACCGCGTTGACGGCTGTCGTCAGCGCGTCTGCCAACTTACCTGCGCTGTCACCGGCGGTAGCAGCCGCGGCGAACGCGGGAGTAACTACCGCGTTCATTGCCGAAGCGAGCGCGTACGGCGATGCAAGCGGAAGTACCTGCTGGAAGTCCAGCTCGGCCTTTTGCACCGCGAGCGACTGTTCCGTGAACTTGGTGTTGTTCGGGAGCAGGGGGAGGTAGGACTTGATCGACGGCAGGCCGCTTCCGGACTCCGCGCGAACCTTCGCCCCCGCGCCGGCGCAGTACCACTCGATGAACTCGAAAGCGCCACCGGGGTTGGCGGCCTTGGTCGGTATCCAGTATCCGACGGCGCCGAACGACGGGCTTACCCGCTTCGAACCGAGCATTGGCGCGGCAGCGAACTTGGTCGTGGTCTGCAGCTTCGGGGCGGTCTGCTGAAGGAAGCCGTTGAACCAGTAGCCCAGCTGAACGTTTGCCTGCTTTCCGGCGAAGTACTGCGGTCCATCCCAGTCCGGGCTCGGGTTGGTCGGTGAGTAGCTGACGTTCGCCTTCGTCGCGTCAAGGAACCACTTGAGGACGGCCGTGACCTCGGGCGAGCTGAAGTCAACCTTCGCCAGTCCTGGCTGGAGAACCCGTCCGCCGTTGGTCGCAGCCATCGCCTCGATGATGTCCATTGCGGGCAGCAGTGTGAACAGGCCGTACTGAGTGGTCGTTCCACCACTGCTCTTGGTTAGCTTGCGACCCGCATCCAGGAGTTCGTCGTAGCTGATCGGCTTGTTCGGGTCGGGCTCGGTAAGGCCAGCCTCGCTCCACGCTTGGCTGTCGTACCACCACATGGAGTCCTGCGACCAGTCCTTCGTCATTCCGTAGCGAGAGCCCTTGCCCTGGGTTGCTCCGTCCCACTTCCACACGTCGTTAATGGGAAGGATGTCGGACTCCTTGATTACCGTGCTCTGCGCGAAGTACGGGTCCAGGTTGGTCGCAATGCCACGAGACGCGTAGTACGGCGTGACGTCGATACCGGAGTTCTCAAAGAGGTCCGGCGGGTTTCCGGCCGCGAGCATTGCGTTGGCACGTGTCGGGTCGGTGTTAATCAAGCTGAGCTTGAGGTGCGGGTGGCTCGCTTCGAAGTCCGCCTGCTGCTTGGCTGTGATCTCGCCCGGGCTCGCCATGATGGTGACGGTGCCGGCCTTGGCCTTCTTGGCAGTTCCGACGGCTCCGCCGGCTGCGGTCGGCGAACAACCCGCGAGGGTTGCCACGCCGGCGAATGCGGCGAGTCCCGCCGCACCCGTGAGCAGCGTGCGCCTGGTGACTCCACTGTCTTGCGTCATAGCTGTGTCTCCTTGGTAAATGTAATCGATTCGACTGGAGTCGAACCGTCGGGGATTGCGATGGTCATGTCAGCGGGAGATTTCCGGGCGATGAGTGATCGCGCGACGAACCCGTTTCGCGGTCGATGCGGATGTGAGCCAGTCGACAGAAAGGTTTCCAATGAGAGCGAATCGATCATCAACTGCTCCTTCCTGATCGACGTTGACCGCTTTCGCTCCGTTCGCGAAAGCCGTGCTGTATCGTTACATGAAAGTTTGAACAGCGCAAGCCTGATCGATTAACAATTTGGTGGCGTCCATAAATTTGCGGGTTGCTCAACTCCCCAACTTCATGTAACGATACAGCTTGAGCCGCTGGAAGCCTCCGCGAACCGCCACCGAAGCCGGACGAAAGCACACGATTCAAATGCCAAATGACGACACCTCCACGAGATTGCGCTGCAATCGATCCGACGAGCGCTCCTAGTGTCGTCCGATTCGCCGTCGACGGAGACCTCCGCCGGGCTGCCGTCGCCATTAGCCGGCTACCTTGCCGACCCAAACCTGGCTGTCCTCGATGGCACCTTCATGCTCTACCCAACGACCGACGGCACCGAGAATTGGGCGGCGACCTCTTTTAGCGCATTTTCCTCACCGGACCTGGTGAGCTGGAAGGACCACGGGGTCATTCTCGAGTTGGGTACTCACGTAGCCTGGGCGAGGGTGGAGGCGTGGGCGCCGGCCATCGGGCACCGCAGCGACAAGTACTACTTGTACTTCACTGCGGAGTCCAACATTGGTGTGGCTACCGCCGACTCCCCCTTCGGACCATTTGTTGATCTCGGCCGGCCACTGGTTGCCGACGGCCAATTCTCGGGACGCGCCATTGATCCCGCGGTCTTTGTCGATGGCGACGGGAAGAGCTACCTCTACTGGGGAAACGGCGAGGCGCACGTGGTCGAGCTGGGACCTGACATGATCTCGTTCGACCACTCAAAGGTTGTCACTTGGACCCCCACGGAGTTCCGCGAGGCACCCTGGGTACATAAGCGGCGCGGTATCTACTATCTCTCCTGGTCGGTCGATGACACGCGAAGCGCTAACTATCGCGTTCGGTATGCGACGGGAAGCTCGCCATACGGGCCCTGGACGGATCGCGGCATACTGCTCGAAAAGGTTCCCGACCGGGGAATTCTCGCAACCGGACACCATTCGATCGTGAACGTCCCGAATACGGACGATTGGATCATTGCCTATCACCGGTTCGCCATTCCGGGCGGCGACGGCTTTCACCGAGAGGTCTCGTTCGACCGCCTGGTGTACAACGCCGACGGAACAATTCAGAAGGTCGTACCTTCGTCAGAACCATTACGCATTCCACTCCAGCCCGAAAGGTTTGGCGCTTAGGGAACGAGTTGTCGCGAGACAAGTCTGGCTTGCAACGCGTCACGTCCGTCAACGAGCACGATTCGATTGCTGGACTCCCGAAATGCCCTGAACACATCTGTGGACTCCCGGTTCTCCGGATCCGATGCCGAGTCTGATCCATGCGCGGGCGCGTCCGCGAACGAGAGATCGAAGGAGAGCGAGCGAAGCGAAGCGGTGCACATGGGACCCACGAGCACGCCGGAGCTGTTGACCTCGCCAGGCGTCAAGACCACCTGAATCTCAGTTCGGGAGTGGGTTCGAATCCCCCACAGGAGTTGTGCGGTGCGAATCGAGTTGGTGACGATTGAGATCCGCGCGATACCGCCGAGAAGCCGCGCAAGCACGAGATCATGTGCTCCGGCGCAGAGTCCGAGAGACATCCCTGGCTCGACAAAGCGGATCGCCTGTTCTCTGAGTGCACGCTCTTGTGGGTCGCTGCGGTGTCCCTCACTCGGCGAAAGGGTCTTGAGCATTCCGCCGCCGTGACTTCGCACAACATCAAACGCGCCGAGTCGATCGACGTCACGCCGCGCCGTGCCCACCGAGATCTTCCAACGCTGCGAAATTTCGCGAGAGGTCAGGAATCCATTCACGCGAATCGATTCCAGGATTTCCCGCTGGCGCACCGAAATTGAGTAACTCATTGGCTTCAGTTCATCTGCGTTTGATAGAGCTCTGAATAGCGGCCTCGGAGCTTGAGCAGCGCGTGGTGATTGCCGTGCTCGACGATCTTTCCGTTTTCCACGACGAGGATTGTGTCGGCCGCGCGAACCGTTGTAAGGCGGTGGGCGATCACGAGTGTGCTTCGGCTTCTGGCGGAGCGCACGAGCGACTCGCGAATGAGTGCCTCTGATTCCGAATCGAGTGCCGAGGTAGCTTCGTCAAGCAGCAAGAGACGGGGCACGCGGATGAGTGCTCGGGCGAGCGCTATTCGTTGTCGTTGACCTCCCGAGAGCTGAGCCCCGCGCTCTCCGACAGCCGTATCGAGTCCGTCGGTAAATTGGCGGACAAAGTCAAGCGCGTTCGCTTCGTGAAGTGCAGCGTAGATCTCCTCTTCTGTGAAACCCGAACTGCCGTACGTCACGTTCTCTCGGATCGTGCCCCTGAACATGACTGCCTCTTGCGGGACGACGGACACGAATCGTCGAAACGTCCGTCGATCGATGTGCTCCAGGTTCACTCCATCGAGCAACACCTGACCGGCCGTGGGGCGGAGAAAACCTAGCGCGAGGTTGAGAAGCGTCGACTTTCCCGACCCGGAAGATCCGACCAGCGCGACGAGTCCGCCCGGGGCAAGCTCCATCGATACGCCGTCGACCGCGGGAGCGATTTGCCCAGAGTAGGAGTAGGTGACGTCGGCAAAGGTAATCCGACACTCTGGATCTGACACCTCGATCTTGCCGTGGTTAGGCTCGAGATCTCGCTCGTCCAGGAGCGATGCGATCGACCCCATTGCGTTGATGCCTCGCGAAATGACCGGGGCCAGACCGGTGAGTGAGATCACGCTCCCCGTCAACAAGGCGACGTACGAGCCCAGCAGCACGATGTCGCCCGCGGTAACTCCGGAAACACCGCCCAGGGCAATGAAGGCGCCGCCTAGAACAGCGAACAGCGAGAGCGCCTGGAAGGCAATCCAGCCAACGGCACCGAACCGCCCGATCAGAATGTCCAGGTGAAACCCGGATGCCTGCACGCCTCGGGCCGCCTCCGTAAGCCGGCTGACCGCGACCTCCTCGATTCCGTGGGCGCGGACAACGTTCACCATGCTCGCCATTTCGCCGGCGCGCGACGACAGGAGTTCCACGTCGTTCCGATATTTCTCGTTCCCACGGGCGATTGGGCGCCTGGTTGCAGTGACGAGCGCTCCGCCGATAGGAACCGCGATGAGCAGGATGGGCAGAAACGCTGGTTCGCTGATCCCCGTTGCGACGAATGCACCGATGAGCGTGAGCACGGAAGACAGGCCCAACGGCAGCACGCTGTCGATGAAGCCCTCGACACTCTCGACGTCGCGGACGAGCTTGTTCTGAATGAACGCCGCGCTCGAGCGGGTGTAATAGAGGATCGAGAGTTCTTGCATCCGCTCGGCCAGCAACGTTCGCAACGTGAAGGAGATTTCGCGCGTCCCGCGGCTGAACAGGCGCACGAACAGCATGTTGAGCGGATAGTTCTGCGCGAGCAGCACTACTCCGAGTCCGCCATAAATCCACAACTGAGTGAGCGTGCCATGCGCCACGACCAGGTCGACAATCCGGGACACCAACACCGGCATCAGCCACACCGGGCTGCTCTTCACCGTGAACGCAACCGCCGCCACCGCGAACCGCCCGCGATGCCCGCGCGTCAGCTGCCACAGCACCGGCCCAAGACGCGGTCGCCGATCTGCCCCTTCCGGGTTGACTTTGGCTCTGATTCTCACGTTGCTACTGTATCGTTACATGACGCCAAACTCGAGGTCACGTCGAAGGAGACTGCCCAATGATTGATCGTTCGTGGATACCGCAACGCATCGAGTTGCCCGACGATGCAGCGGCGCTTCGCGAGGTCGACCGGGTGATTGAAGACGGACCGTACTCGTCGACTTGGGAATCACTTCAGCAGTACCGCCCCCCTCGCTGGTTTGGCGAATCGAAGTTTGGGATATTCATCCACTGGGGCGTGTATTCGGTCCCCGCGTTCGCCGACGAGTGGTACTCCCGCAATATGTATCGGCAGGACAGGCCGGAGTTCGACCATCACCGCGAGACCTACGGCGACCAAGCGATGTTCGGCTACAAAGACTTCATTCCCGCCTTCACAATGAACGAGTTCGATCCCGTGTCATGGGCCGCCCTGTTTCGACGAGCCGGCGCTCAGTACGTAGTCCCGGTCGCGGAGCACCACGACGGTTTCACCATGTACGCCAGCGAGCGCACCCGTTGGACGGTCGCGCGGATGGGTCCGAAGCGAGACGTGTTCGGCGACTTGGCGACGGCAGTGCGCGACCAGTCGATGGTGGTTGGTGGTTCATCGCACCGTGCGGAGCACTGGTTCTTCATGAACGGTGGGATGCGTTTCGACTCCGATGTTCGGGACCCCGAATTTGGCGATTTTTACGGCCCCGCTCAGCGCGAGGAGACATCGCCCTCGGAGGCCTACCTTTCGGATTGGCTGCTCCGCACCGTCGAGTTCATCGACCGCAATCGCCCGCAGGTGCTGTGGTTCGACTGGTGGATCGAAACTCCGGCGTTCGAGCCATACCTGCGTCGGCTAGCCGCCTACTACTACAACCGGGCGGCAGAGTGGGGCATCGGGGTGGTCATCAACTACAAGTGGAATGCCTTCGCCCCTGGCAGCGCGGTGTACGACATCGAACGTGGCGCGATGGGCGAAGCGCAACCGTTTGTGTGGCAGAACGACTCATCGGTGTCTCGAAGTTCCTGGTGTTGGACGGAGGGTCACGACTACAAGTCGATTGCCGAGCTCGTTGGAGAGCTCATCGACGTCGTTTCGAAAAACGGCAATCTCCTTTTGAATATTGGCCCGAAGCCCGACGGAACTATCGCGGCAGCCGAGGTCGCCATCCTCGAATCGATTGGCGACTGGCTGTCGATCAATGGCGAAGCGATCTACGGAACCGTTCCGTACCGCGTGCCCGGTGAAGGTCCAACCCAGATCAAGGCTGGATCAATGATCGACGGTGACCAGTCCATCCTCACGGCCGACGACTTCCGGTTCACGGTGCGAAACGACTTCACTGGCTCGTATTTGTACGCGTCGACGGTCGACTGGCCAACAACAAACTCCATCACCCTGACCACTCTCGGCCTTCGCCATCAGATTGAGCCACGCACGATTGCGGACGTCAGGCTGCTCGGGGTCGAGGCGCCGCTTGAGTGGCGACGAGAAGACGACGGACTGCACGTGAGCCTGCCAGGGGGCGAGCCGAACAAGCACGGCTATTCGCTGAGGATCAGCTTTGTGCCCGACGAGTCCCCACGACGAGCGGATTTCCTGCACCAGAATTAGCCAACAGCCAATCACGTTCCTCGTTGGTGATCGTAATCACCGAGCCGTGACGCGCGTTGGGCGGCAACGCGGCATCCTCGACCGGAGTCCATTCTCCTGACGCGAGATCGCTCGACTCGAAGAGTCGGTACCCACGTCGGTTGGATTCGTCGATGAGCAAGAACCAGCCGTCGCGATCGAGGAGCTTTCCCACCGCCGGGCCCTCACCGAAATCGAGCGAACTCTTGCCCACGTCGACGGTAAGCGGAACGAATGCCGGATCAAAGATCGACGTGCCGCGCTCCATAAAGACGTGCTTGCTGGGCCCGGAGTCGTCGACGACGTGCGCGTTCGCCGAGAAGCGGTAGGTCGCGTCCGCATCGGTGAGGAACATCGCGTCGATCACGTGATGGCCCGCATCGAGGTAGACCTCTGCGGGCGTGAAAGATCGGAAGTCCTTGGTCGTGGACATGAGGAGGCGCTGGTACTGGGACTCATCACGAACACCGTCCGGATAGAGAATGGACGCCCAGATGATCGTCCAGGCCTTGTCCTCGTCCGACCAGAACGCCTTCGGCGCCCATGCGTTCCCCGCGTTCTCTGGCGCCACGGTTGCCAACCATGGACCGTTCCAGGAAACGAGATCGGCCGACTCCCAAACCACAATCGACCTGCTGCCGTGCTCAACCGCGCGTTTCCAGTCGTGATCGGGCCAAACCCGCAGATCGGTGGCTATGACAACGAAGCGATTTCGTGCCGAGTCGCGCAGAATGAACGGGTCGCGTACTCCGCGCTCACCTACGTTGGACCAGAGAACGGGCTGGCCGGCGTTTATCTCGGTCCAGGAATTCATGTTCGGGCCATCGCTCACTGCGAACCGAATCTGTTCGCCGTCTTCTGCGCCCTCCCCCGCGAAATAGACAAAGAGGTAGGCGCCTTTCTGGCGCGGGGTCATCGCAACTCCTGAAGTAGTGGTGTTAGCAATCCTGACGCAGATCGCGCAACTGTATCGATACAGTATCTCAAAATCCCCGCGCGGCCAACCATCTTGTATCGATACACAAAGCTGTGTATGGTTGCGCCATTCGTTCTCACGGATGCGTCAACGTCGACGAAAGGACTGTCATGAAATCCAAAGCACGCTGGTTAGCGTCAGCAGCTCTAGTTGCGATCGCGGTACTAACAACGCAGGGGCTCTCAGCGGCGAGTGCGTCCGCCACCACCTGCTCTACGTACTACGTTTCATCGTCCGCTGGAAGCGACAGCAACGATGGGTGCAGCACAAGCACCCCGTGGCAGAGTCTCACGAACGTGAATGCGACGACCTTCGTGGCGGGCAATCAAATCCTGTTCCAGGCCGGCGGTTCGTGGACCGGCGAGCTGCACCCCCTTGGATCTGGCGCAAGCGGCAGCCCGATCGTTCTTTCGAACTACGGCACAGGGGCTGCCCCCATCATCGCCGGCGGCGGTGCCGCGGCAGCGGTCTACCTCTACGACCAGCACGACTGGACCGTCCAAAATCTTGAGATCACCAATACCAGCACGACGACAGCTCAGCGAGCGGGAGTGCTGGCACAGAACGACTTGACCACGATTTTGCACGGAATCCATCTGGTCAACAACACCATCGACAAGGTGAGCGGGCACTGGCAAAACGGTGACAGCCAGCCGGTCACGACATCCGCAATCTCGTTCGATCTCACCGACGCGAACAAGACGGCGGGATGGGACGACGTTCTCATTTCAGGCAACACGCTCGCCAATGACGACGCCGGAGGCATCTACCTCGGTTCCCCCATCGGCCTGAACCACAATCTCTCTTCCACCAACGTTGTCATCCAAAACAACACGATCACCAATGCGGGCGGCAACTCGATCGTCTGCGTGTTCTGCACCTCTCCCCTCATCCAGTACAACGTCGACACAGACAGCGGATACCGCTTCTCGGGGGCGGCGCTGTGGGAGGGCTGGACGAGCAATGCAGTGTGGCAGTACAACGAAGTCTCCAGAAACTGGCGCGCGCTGTATGACGGCGAGGCGTTCGACATCGACAACAACAACTCGAACACGGTCCTGCAGTACAACTACACGCACGACAATCCGTACGGCTTCATGGAGTTCTGCTGCAACTCGACCTTCGGTGCCTTGGGCACCTCGGTCATCAGAGACAACATCAGCCAGAACGACGGCGCTTCAAACGCGGTCTTCGCAACGCAGGGCGGGATCGAGACGGGCGCAACCGCGCAGTTCTACAACAACACCGTCTACATGGGTCCCGGCGACAACGGAGATGTGACGAACGGAACACCTCCGTCAGGATCCTCGATCACCTACTCGAACAACCTCATTTACAAGCTCGGCACCGGCGGGTACTCCAATACGAGAACGACCTGGTCGCACAACCTGATGTATGGCAACCATCCGTCGAGCGAACCCACGGATGCGTCGAAGGTGACTTCTGATCCCAAGTTGGTTCGTCCGGGTGGGGCGGCGGATGGTCGGGCTTCCGCGTCCGTGTACCAGTTGCAGACGGGATCGCCCGCGATCGGTGCCGGCGTGCTGGTCTCAGGCAATGGCGGACTCGACTACTTCGGGAACACCGTCTCAGCGACGACGGCACCGAACATCGGAGCCTACAACGGTAGTGGCGTTGCCGCGCCGACCGCGACGTACGGGGCGTATTGGCGATTGGACGAGGGAACCGGTAGCGCCGCTGCTGACTCCACGGGTGACGCAAACTCGGGAACCCTGCAGGCGGGCGCCTCATGGGCGAGCGGCCAGATCGGAACCGGTGCTGTTGCACTCACGGGAGCATCGAACAGTTACGTGGACATCCCGACCCCGGCCGTCGACACGAGTGGAAGTTACACCGTCTCGGCCTGGGTCAAGCCAAACACCCTCACTGGCAATCAGACCTACGCCAGCATCGACGGAGGCACGATAAGTCCGTTCTATCTGCAAATATCCGCGGGCAAGTTCACGTTCGTGACAAGGAGCGCAGATTCAACGAGCGCAACATACGCTCAGGTCGTCGGATCGGCGGCAACCACGGGCACCTGGTACCAAGTGACGGGCGTCTACGACAACGTTGGGCACACGATCAAGCTCTACGTCAACGGCGTTCTGCAAGGCACGACCGCGTTCTCGTCGCCATGGAAGGCGACGGGGCACTCGGTCATCGGTCGAGCCAAATGGAACGGCGGCTCAGTCGACTTTGCGAATGCGACTATCGACGATGTGCGGATGATGCCACGAACGGTAACCGATCGCGAAGCGTTCGCGCTCGGCACAGGTGCCACCGCCTACTACGCGCTCGACGAAGGTACCGGAAACGCCTTCTCGGACATGACCGGCAACACTCCAAACGGTCACCTCGAAAGCAACGCCGCCTGGTCGGGCAGCGGCAAGGAGGGGTCGAACTCGCTGACCTTCGACGGCTCAACGGGAACGCTCGCAGAGGTCCCTGTCTCCGCCGTCGACACCAGCAAGAGCTACAGCGTCGGCGCGTGGGTCAAACTGAGCACGGTCAGCGGTACTCAGACCTTCGCGAGCATGTCCGGGTTCAATATCAGCCCGTTCTATTTGCAACTCAATAACAGCGCGAAGTTAGCGTTCACCGTTCGGAGCGCGGACTCGACCAGTTCCACTGCAACCTCGGTCGCGGCCTCCGCGTCCGCGGTGGCCGGAACCTGGTACCACGTACTGGGCGTATACGACTCGAGCGCGGGGACGATCGCGCTCTACGTCAACGGGGTGTCGCAAGGGACCGCCTCGTACACCACACCGTGGAAGTCGCTCGGGGCAACGGTACTCGGCGCGGCGGAATGGAACCTGTCGCCGGTCGACATGACCAATGGTCAGATCGATGACGTCCATTTCTACAACCGGGTGCTGAGCGCTAGCGAGATTGCGACGCTCTCCACTCCGTAGTTACAGGTCGATGACAGGGCCGGTCGAACACTCCCGACAGGCCCTGTCATCATTGTTTTCTCTAGGAGGATCAGGCGAATGAAGTCGGCGAATCGCAGGCGGGCGACAGTGCTAACGGCACTCGCGGCAGCGGTTGTCGTCGCTGCCGTTATTGTGATCGTGGTAGACGTGACTGGCTCACGGACAACTCCGCCCGGGGCCGAGGCGACTGTGGCCAAAGTCAATGGCATCGCGATTCCGACCCGGGAGTTTGTGCTCTTTCTGGATCAGGATCGCGCCGGGGTCTTTTCCTACTTTCAACAGCACTACAGCGCACAGGACAGCGCAACTTTTTGGACCACGAGTTTCGCGGGGCAGACCCCCAGCGAGCGACTCAAATCGGTGGCTCTCGGCGACGTCGCGCGCACCACGGTTCAACTCGCTCTCGCATCCAGGTACAAGCTGATCCCCTCTGCGGAATACACAGTTTTCCTGAGCGCTTGGACAGCCGAAAATCTGAGACGCAAGAGCGCTATCGCCAACCATCAACCCATCTATGGGCCGCAGCAGTACACCGAGGCAAACTACCTGACCTACGCCGTCGGCAACCTGGGGTTTGAGGTGCAGGACAGACTGGTCGCCGATGGAACCTTCGATCCCAGCCAGGCAAATCTGCAGTCCTACTACTTGACGCATCTTGCCGACTTCTCGAGTGGCCGCATCGGCCCAATGCCTGCCGACTTCGAGTTCGCTAAAGAACAGGTCCGCCTCGGCTACCTCGATGCGCAGTATACGAAGTTGATCGATCGGCTCGCGAAGTCGGCCGCTGTGACGACGACTCCAAATATGCGACGGCTCACAGAATCTGACTGCCTCAGCTCGGGCGCCTGTTTTTCTCAGGGCTGAGAAAGACGAACGCCAAACCTGACTTGGTCGAACGTCGGTCACTTTTCCTGGTCGCTCCACCGGACGGCTTCCAATGCAGCTTCGGCGCGACAACCGAGCAATCATCAGGCCGCCGCCTAAACTAACCGGATGGCTCGGAGTCGTCGGACACTGCTGATAGCCCTTCTTCCTATCGGGATCACTGTCGCTGCAATTGCGCTCCTCATATTCGGGCTTGGCTACGCCTTTGGTGCATTCCACGACAACGTCGCGCAGAACAAGCTGGCAACGCTAACCAAGTCGCTCGATGCGTTGGGCGGGCATCAGATATGCGGCGAAGGCGACGCCGGCTTTGGCCCCGACAACACGGACCCCTGGGAACACGTCTGGTATCAGATTCCGAACGATTCCGTGGCTCGTCCCGTGCTGTTCAGTGCGGCAGCAATAAATGGGTACCCGCTCGCGCCGATGTCCGACAAGTACGTGAACGGCGATCACCGAAACTCCTACTTCTTCACGTCGACGGTGGGGGAGCCGACGGAGGAGGGCATGGTGGTGGTTGTATACCGTCACCAGTCGTTCAAGCTCGACTGTGCAGCTAAGGCAAGCAAAGCCGTGGGCGGCGGTGCGATTTTTGAAATCGACCTGGTCCTGCCGTCGCAGACGCGCCGATAGCGGGCAGAGCGGCGCGCATTCGGGATTGCGACCAATACATGTGACGTCCCAACTGTGCTCTAGAATCGACGAATGTCGACGGAAACGCGCGCGCAATCCACCCGAGTGCGGGGGGCGCTCAGCAAGGAGCCTCGGATTCCCGCCGAGCGGTTGGGCATTGGCGTGGTTCGTGATCTGGTGGACTCAATCGTGTCCGGCGCGGCGAAGCCTGGCGAGACACTCCCCCCCGAGGCGTTGCTCGCCACCGAATTCGCGGTGAGCCGCACGGTCATTCGCGAATCGATCAAACGCGTCGAAGAGAAGGGACTCATTCAGGTCGAGCAGGGACGAGGCACCATCGTGTCTCCGACCAACAATTGGAACGTGCTCGATCCGGATGTGCTTGACGCGATGATCGCCCATGACGACTCGCTCGGAATTCTCGATGAGGTGGTGAGCGTGCGCGCGCTGCTCGAGTCGGAGATGGCGGCCGTCGCGGCCTCCGTCGTCACTGACGACGAGATTAACGATCTCCGATCGAGCCTCGAACAGATGCAACAGGACATCGCCGATCTGGTTGCATTCCCCGCCGGCGACATCCTCTTCCACGCCATCATCATGAACATCTCGACCAGCAGACTCGGCGCGAGCATTTCTCGTGTGCTGGTCGGCGCAGCGCTGGAGAGTCGACGGTACCGGGGTGGCTTCGGCGATAAGTATCACCAGGACACGCTCGACGAACACGCCGCCATTCTCAAAGCCATCTCCGAGCGGGATGTCGCGGGAGCGCACGAGGCCATGCGCCATCACATCCTCGTTGCGTGGGAGCGACGTCGTCCGCCGGTCGCCGGCAAGGACTGACTCGTCATCCGACCGGCGCGTCACCGCGTAACAGCCCAGCGGCCCTGAGCTCTATCCACAGTTCGCGCGGCACCGTTGCGTTATAGAGTTCGGCATTGCGGTGCACCTGAGCGGCGTTTCGCATCCCCAACGTGACGTTCACGACGGACGGATGGCACAGCGGAAACGCAATCGCCGCCTGCGGCACCGTGACCCCAAACCGGGAACACACGTCGGCAATGGCTTCTACCCGTGCTATCAGACGCGCTTCGGCCGGTTGATATTCATACCTGGCATCTGACGCCGGAACGTCGGTTGCCAGCAACCCTGAGTTGAAGACACCGACGGCGACAACACTCTTGTCCATTGACGACGCCACTCGAAGTGCGTCATCGAGCGAGTCCTGCTCGAGCAGCGTGTAACGGCCCGCGAGCATTGCCAGGTCGAGGTCGGTGCGCGACAGCAAACGCGCAGCCTCTCGGCCGCTATTGGTGCCGACACCGACGGCGTTGACCACTCCCTGTTCTCGAAGTTCCACCAGGAATGGAGCGACACGAATTCCCGCATCCGGATCCGCCTGATCGGGGTCGTGAGCGTAGAGGATGTCAACCCGATCGAGCCCAAGCCGGTCGAGGCTGGCGTCCAGCGATCGCCGAACGCCGTCCCGGGAGAAGTCCCACTGGCGCACGACGTCGTCCGGGACGATGAAGCCGTCGTTGTCGCGCCCCGTCTTGTGCTCGTTGGGAACGAGGAGGCGCCCGACCTTGGTCGATATCACGTATTCATCGCGAGGATACTTTCGGAGCGCGCGCCCAATCCGCCGTTCCGACAGGCCAAGCCCGTAGTGCGGTGCAGTGTCGAAATAGCGGATGCCGAGGGCCCAGGCCGCATCGACCGCGGCCTCTGCCTCGGCATCGGTGGTCTCACGAAACAGGTTCCCGAGACTCGCTGCACCGAATCCGAGCTCGGTCACTCGCAGGCCCGTACGGGCCAGAGTCCGTTCATCCACGGGCGCTCGTCCCGAATCGGTATGCGGAACCCGCAGTGCGGGAAAAGATCGCTGCCTGCTCGTCCGCGCTGAGGCTGGATGTGAGCGTCCGAGCGGCACTCAGCCAGGCGCCATAGCCACCACACAGTTCGACGAGGGGCCAGTCGGACCCGAACATGAGCCGCTCCGGACCAAAGCAGTCGAGCGCAACGACGGCCGCGCGCTCAAGGTCGCCGACCGACCAACTCTGCCAGTCGGCTTCCATCGTGAGACCGGATAACTTCGCATAGACGTTGGGAAACTCGGCCAGCGCACGCAGGGCTGACTCCCACTCCGAAATGTTCTCCGAGCGCAGCGCGGGCTTGGCCAGGTGATCGAGAACAAAAGTCAGGCCAGGGTGTTCGGATGCGATGGCCGCACAATCGGCTAGCTGCCCCGGCGTGACGACGAGGTCGAATGAGAGGCTCGCGGCCGTGAGCTCGTTGAGGCCCCGCGATACCGTTGCCCTTCTCAGCCACTGCGGATCCGGATCGACGTGAGCGAGGTGGCGAATGCCCGAAAGCAGCCCTCCGTTTGGCAATGCGCGCGCCTCGGCTATGCGCGCCCCGACATCCGGGGAAGTCAGGTCGACCCACCCCACAATCGCACCAACGGACGCGGGCAGATCCGCCGTCAGGTGGTCGCGCGTCTCCTGACTGGAATTACTGGCCTGCACGAGAACAGCGGACGTGACGCCGTTGCTCGCCAACACTTCACCGAGGTCGTCGAACCAGAAGTCGCGGTCGATGACGTGCATCGAAACCGGATCGATCCAGTCCTGCGGCGTGCGGCGACGTTGCCACAGGTGCACGTGCGCGTCGACCACGGCGCCGGAATAGACGCCCACTAGTCGAGGTGCCAGACGAGTGTGCCGTCGAACCAGAGCGCCCCCTCGGGAGTTCCGTCGACGGGTACCTGGCACGGGTCGGTGTGGGTCCACCACTCGAGCGACACCGGATCGGCTTCAATCAGCTTCATGTCCGCCGCGTGATTGTCACCGACGTACTCGTAGTACGCAATCAGGGTGTCCCCCGCGATGAAGATCGAGTAGTTGGTGATGTGGGCCGCAGTGATGGTCGCCTCGACTCCGGGCCACACTGCCGCGTGGAGCCGCAGGTACTCCTCGCGACGCTCGGGCCTGACATTCACAATCAGCCCGTGTCGCTCAACCATCGACGAGTGCGCTTCCTTCGGCCGTGTCCCACGGTGCGAGATAGGTCTGAGGCTTCGCGTGAAGGACGGTCTGCAAGGTGAGCCTCACGCTCGTCCCCGGAGGCAAGACAATTTTGAGATACGAGCTCTCCACTCTCGAGACGGTCTGCACCGGCTCGATTTCACTCCCGATGTACTCGTAGAAGCTTCCAGTCCAGTTCCCATCGAATGAACCATAAGTAACGCTCTCGATCTGATTCTCGGCGTACGCGCCAGCCTGGAGGATGACCTTCCGCTGATGCGACGCCGAGAGGTTCACGACCTCGACGATGGTGGCCTGCGGATCGATCGACGAGACCAAAGCCCCGACGTCTGCGGGAAGGCCAGCCCGTCGCCCGTCGCTGTCCCACCATCGGATGCGCGTCTGCAGCTGTCCGCCGTTGTAGATCACCTGCGGACCGCCGAGGGTGAGGTGGGTCAGGGCTTCTGTCACGATTGGCTGCACGAGCTGCCAGATGTGGATGTCCGCTTCGTCAACCGGCTTGTTACCGAACTCTTCAATCAGGGCAAGCCGACGGCGCACCTGGTATTGCGCTGCGGCCAGGATCAACTCGGGATACTCGGGGTTGTCGCCCTCCAGGTACGTGAACCACGCGTCCTCGTGACCACCCTCCTCCTTTTCGCGTACCGGTCGAACCGTGCGCCAATCGAATCCGCTCCGCTCTCGCAGCGCGCGCAGCCGAGCGAGGTCCCCCGGATCGTTCGAGAAGTGCCAGAGCGCAAACGGGACAGAGACTTGGATGGGGTTCCAGTCAAAGCGTCCCTTGTCGCTTCGACGATACGGAACCAGCAGCGTCGGGGTATCGACTTCTGGCCCGAGATGTGCGCCCCACCAGTGTTTGACGGATGAATCGCTCGTCGAGAACGCTGCCGTTCGACCGTTCGCGATCACGTCGTCGTATTGCGCGCGCGCGAGGTCGAGATAAGAGAGGTCTCCGGTGACAATGGCGGCCGCCATCGAGCCAACGGCGGCAGCCTGGCCCAGACTGTAGATTCCGTGTGGCCAGGTCCATCCGTAGTGCCCGCCATAGAATCGGCCGTCGAGTTGCGAACCGACCACTCCATCGAGTCCGACGTTGTCGGGGATTATTCCGCCGTTGTCGTTCGCTCGACCGCGCCACCCCGAAACATAGCGCTCAATCCAGTGCGCGTATTTTTCGTCGCCGGTCAATGCAAATGCGTTGAGCACGAGGCCCGAGATACTCAGGTTCGCGACAACGTCACCGCGCCCGAGGCGCTGCTGCATCTCGGCGCCCAACCGGGGATCCGGCGCGAAGTCCTTGTGCGGCGCGGGTGCCCCGTCCATCCAGTCGAGCGGAAACCCGTACTTCTTGGCCTCGTCGGCGAGCCACGGGTAATTCTCGGTGTCGGACACGCCCTCCCGCGCTCCCCCGCTTCCGTTGTGGGGTGCCTTCACGATGTTGAGCGCTTCGTCGTAGTTTCCGTGCTTCGGATCGACGTAAAGATCCGCGAAACGGGCGGAGCGTTCACGCCATTGCGCTGGAGAGGCGGCCGAGAGAAAGTACATGAAGAGCATCGCTTCGCCCTGGTGGAACCAGTCGTACCCGATCTCGAAATCGTCTTTGACGATGTTCAGCCCCGTCAGCTGATCGGTGAGTGCTCTCCAATGCTTCTCGCTGGCGGTGAGGATCCTCGCGTCGCCACCCAGCAGGTAATACTCGGGCCAATTGAAAAACGTCTCATAGAAGTCGTCCCCGCCGTCGCGCGAACTGAGCTTCCCGACATAACGCAGCGATCCGTCCGGATCGCAAAAGGAGGTTTCGAATAGTCGCCACGAGTCATCGAGCAGGGCGAACAGTGCCCTCTCCGCGACGGCCCAGGCCGGCGGACTTGTGAGCGGCACCGAGGCGGTGATTGTGGTCGAGGGAAGGGAGCCTGCAGGATGAGGAGGCGGCATCGGGTGGCTTTCTGTGGGGATCTTCGGCAGGGGAATCTGCATCGGATACTGTCCTTTTCTGGTCGACGTCCTTGACGACCTTGCTTGCCATGATTCCGGGCCTCCGACATTACATCATACATGTGACGTATACTGCAAGAATCCATCTGATGCTGCCCGGCCCGCCGGGATGAGGCAGAATTGGGATCGCGCGAAGAATTCATCAGATCAATTGAGGAGCATCGTCAGTGTTGACAGCCAGCTACGCGGGCAACCGCACGATCACCATCGCCGAGGCAGAGCCCGTCTCTCCCGCACAAGGACAGGTGCAGATCAAGGTGGCGTACACCGGGCTCTGCGGCACCGACCTGCATATCCTGCACGGCAACATGGATGCCCGGGTCAGTACACCACTCGTCTTCGGCCACGAGATGAGCGGAACGATTTCCGCGCTCGGTGACGGCGTCACGGGCTGGAGGGTTGGCGACGCCGTCACCGTTATGCCGCTGGACTGGGATGGTACGTGCCCTGCGTGCCTCGCTGGCAACCAGCACATCTGCCAGAATCTGAACTTCATCGGCATCGACTCCCCCGGTTCGCTTCAGGGCTATTGGAACGTTCCCTCCGAAGTTTTGGTCGCCCTCCCGTCAACTCTCCGCCTCGATCACGCCGCATTGGTGGAGCCGACGGCGGTCGCAGTTCACGATGTGCGGCGCGGCAACGTGCAGCCAGGAGACAAGGTGGTGGTGATCGGTGGTGGGCCCATCGGCGTTCTCATCGCATCGGTGGCACGCGAGTTCGGGGGCGAGGTCGTTGTCATCGAGCTCGACCCGAACCGTCGGGCCCAGATCGGTGAACTCGGGTTCGAAACCCTGGACCCGCGCGAAACCAATCAGGTGGACTGGGTGACGCAGTGGACCGATGGCGCCGGCGCGGACATCGTGTTCGAGGTCTCGGGCGCTGCAGCCGCCGTGCTCGGCGCTACCGACCTGGCAAAGGTGCGCGGAACGCTGGTCGTCGTCGCCATTCACCCCGTCCCCCGCGAGATCAACCTGCAGCGCCTGTTCTGGCGCGAGCTCACGATTCTTGGTGCCCGCGTCTATCAGCGCGTTGATTTCGAGAAGGCCGTCGAGCTGCTTGATGGCGGCATCATCCCGGCCGACCTGCTCATCACGAAGATCGTGCCACTGACCGAGACGCAGGATGCCTTCGGCGATCTCGAGGGCGGGCTCGCCATGAAGATCCTGGTCGACGTGCAGGCCGGATCGTGAACGATCTGTTCGATCTCAGCGGTCGCACGGCGGTCGTCACTGGCGCCAAGCGGGGAATCGGTTTCGCAATGGCGAACGCGCTCGCCGGGGCCGGCGCCGACATCATTGGAGTAAGCGCCACGCTCGAGCCGACGGGCAGCGCGATTGAACAGGCCGTGCTCGCCCACGGGCGTTCCTTCACAGGTTTTGCGGTCGATTTCGCGGATCGGGACGCCGTGATCGAGCTCGGAACGAAGCTCTCGGCGCTGCACCCAGACATCCTCGTGAACAATGCCGGCACCATCGAACGCTCACCGGCCGTCGATCACCCGCTCGAACTCTGGGACCGCGTAATCGGCGTAGACCTGTCTAGCCAGTTCGTTCTCGCGCAAGCCATCGGACGATCGATGCTCGAGCGCGGATCTGGCAAGATCATTTTCACGGCATCACTGCTCAGTTTTCAGGGAGGTATCAACGTGCCCGGCTACACAGCAGCAAAGTCCGGAATCGCCGGCCTGACCAAAGCCCTCTCGAACGAGTGGGCGGGCAAGGGGGTGACGGTCAACGCGATCGCGCCCGGCTACATCGCGACCGACAACACGCAGGCGCTTCAGGATGACCCGGATCGCTCGCGCGCCATCCTGGACAGGATCCCCGCCGGCCGCTGGGGAACCGCGGGCGACCTCGCGGGAGCCACGGTCTTCCTGGCCTCGAGCGCGTCGGACTACGTGTCCGGCATCACACTGCCGGTCGACGGCGGATGGCTCGGACGATGACCGCCACATCCACGCTGGCGCGACTGGCCGACATCCGCATCATCCCGGTCATCACCATCGACGACGCCGCGAAGGCGTCCGATGTCGCTGCGGCCCTGCTCGCCGGCGGAATTGCGTGCGGCGAGATTACCCTTCGCACGCCGGACGGCCTGGCGGGCGTCGCGGCAATCAGCGACGTAGTCGGTTTCGTCGGCGGCGCAGGCACGGTCATTACCGTCGATCAGGTGGATCGCTGCGTCGATGCTGGCGCGCAGTTTCTCGTCTGCCCTGGCTTCGACGACGAGGTCGTCGAGCGGGCCCAGTTCCACGACATCGCCATCCTGCCCGGCGTCGCCACCGCCACCGAAATCCAGCGCGCAATGAAGGCCGGACTCGACGTGGTCAAGTTCTTTCCCGCCGATCGTCTTGGCGGCCTCGACACGATCAAGGCTCTCGCGGCGCCGCTTGCCGACGTCGGCTTCGTGCCCAGCGGTGGCGTCAACCCCACCAATATCGTCGAGTACCTCGCCCATCCGGCGATCTTTGCCGTCAGTGGGAGCTGGATGGCAACTCGCGCAGCCATCGCGACCGGTGACTTCGATTCGATCGAGCGACTGAGTCGCACCGCCTCGGGGCTCGCCGCAGGAGCGAAATGAAACCGGTCGTCACTCTCGGCGAAACCATGGGGCTGTTTCGCGCCGCATCCATCGGTTCACTCGCCCACGTCTCAGACTTCACCCTCGGAATCGGCGGCGCAGAGAGCAACGTCGCCATTGCGCTGACTCGTCTCGGCACTCCGGCCCGCTGGCTTGGGCGAGTCGGAGCAGATCCGATCGGTCGTCGGGTTGTGCGCGAGCTCCGCGCGGAAGGTGTTGACGTGCGAGCCATCGTCGACCCCGGCGCTCCGACGGGAATCATGGTGAAGGAGCAGCGCACGTCGGATGCGACGCGCGTGCAGTATTACCGCGCGGCAAGCGCCGGAAGCCGACTGTGCATCGATGATCTAGCCGCTGCGGACATCCCGAACACCGCCCTGTTGCACGTGACCGGCATAACCCCCGCACTATCCTCCAGCGCTCACGAGGCCGTGCTTGAGGCGATCTCGATCGCGTCAGCGGCGGGCATTCCCGTTTCGTTCGACATCAACCACCGTCCTTCGCTCTGGCGGGACGATCCGGCACCGGTGTATCGCGAGCTGGCTAGCGCAGCGCAGATCGTCTTCGCTGGCGACGACGAGGCTCGCCTCCTGTTCCCGGATTCAGCCACACCGCTTGAGCTTGCGCACCACATCGCCGACCTCGGACCGAGTCAGGTTGTCATCAAGCTAGGCGAAGCCGGCTGCGTCGCCGTGATCGATGGCACGGAGTACCAACGTGACGCACTGGCCATTCGAGCGGTCGACACGGTAGGGGCCGGCGACGCCTTTGTCGCGGGATACCTCGCAGAGTTGCTCGCCGGGCTATCCGTCGATGATCGAATTACCACCGCCGTTACCCTCGGCGCCTTCGCCTGCCTCAACTCGGGCGACTGGGAAGGCCTCCCGACCCGTGACGAACTGGGATTGCTGACCAGAAGCGAGCCCGTGCAGCGCTAGCTGAACCGCGGCAGGCTGATAGCCGACGGATGCTCCGCGTCGGCGAAGACGGCCTGCTCGGCCGCGAACATCGCGGTGCCGACATCGTGGCGCTCATCGCTGCCAAGGTTTCGCGCGTAGCGAGGATGTGCGCCGCTCGAGATCTGAACGCGGAGCCGATGCCCCCGGCGGAAGAGTTGCGCGGTTGGCGACAACTCGAGGTGGATGAGCTGCGGCTCTGCACTGACCGCGGCGACTGCCACCCGGATGAGACCATCCGTGACATTGAAGGATCGGCCGCGGGCATCCACCTCGCACAGGCGAACGAACAGGTCCCAGGTTGGCCGGTTCGACGACATCCAGATGTCGGCGGACACCGAACCAACGATTCGCAGGTCTTCGGCGAGCGCCGCCGAGGTAAACGTCAGAACGTCGTCGCGCGACTCCAGGGCGCGGTTGTTCTTGCGTCCGGCGCCGGCGAGCAGCAGCCGTCCGCCCACGGATGGCGTCGGGACGACTGGGTCGTAGGTGTAACAGCTGGGATCGCCTGCAATGGTGGTCGCACCCAGCGATCCGTCCGCGCCGAGAAACCAATTCTCCGACACCGACTGAGTAGGCGGCCACTGGTGGAGATCGAGCCACTCGTTCGCGCCCATGACGAATGCCCGAACGGGCGCGCGGGAGACTCCCGCCGGTTGACCCGAGTGGATGCCGCTCCATTCGAGTGTGTCCTTGACCGACGCGTTGGATGCACCCTTCGATGCGTGGGTCCAGGGAACGATCGTCAGTCGCGCCGGCGTGCCCGCAGCTTGCAGGGCGTGGAAATCCTTGAGCTCGTCGATCAGGAACGGGTCATACCAACCAGCGACGAAGCTGGCGGGAATTCGCACCCGAGGAAGATCGACCCGACGATCCCACGGTTCCCAGCGCGGGTCATCCTCGGTTCGCGTGACCGTGTCTTTGAAGAAGGGCCACGCCGCCCCGATCGCCTTCTCGTCGATTACATTGATCGGCAGCGTGTTCATGGCGGTCTGCAGGTGCTTCTCGTCGATGCCGAGCGCGACGCGTGCGTTGGCGCGCGGCCGCTCCTGCATGGCAGTCACCCACGCCCAGCGGGCCGCGGTGTCGAGTTCGACTGCACCCGTGCTCAGGAAGTTCTGCGCAAGCCGGGCGGAGGTGAAGTGCGGGTGCATCGCAACCACGTCATGCGCAGCCTCGGCGGCAACCGCCCATTGGGTGTAACCGAGATAGCTGGCCCCGGCCAGGATTATCGACCCGGAGTACCAGGGTTGTCCCCGCACCCAGTCGAGCACCGCGTGCCCGTCGTCGCGCTCGTGGTGCATCGCGTAGAACGGGCCGCCGGTCGAGCCGAAGGTTCCGCGCGAGTTGACGACGACGGTCTGGAATCCTCGTTCCGCGTAGGCGCGGGCCACGAAACCGGAAAACGCTTTGCGGGAGTAGCAGGTGCGAATGAGGATGGTCGGCGCATCAGTTGCGGTGGACGGCGCCCAGCGGTCCGCGAGCAAGACCGCGCCGTCGGGCATCGGGATGCCAACATCCAGCTCCCCGGTGATTCGCCGAGCGGTCGCCTTCGGCAAACCGAAAACCGCACCGAACACACGGCGTGTAACGGCGTGCGTTCGTGTCATGGTTGCCCCTGAGGAATTGTCGTCGACCTATTCTCTTCGGTTTAGCACGCCAACCTGATTGGCGACGCCAATCGAACCTCTAGGAGAGGATGTCCTTCGCGGCGAAGCGGCCGTAGGCGAGGGCCGCGAAGACGATGATGTATCCGCCCTGAAGCTCGGCATTCGTGACGAAGTTCGCCCAGGAGATCGGGTCGCGCAGAAAATCGCCAAAGCCGAGCCAGTAGTTGCTGAACAGCCACGGGTGCAACCAGCCGAGTTGGGGCAGCTGGTCGAGCACCTCAGACGTGACCGACAGGATGATGGTCGCGGCCATGGCCCCGACCGGCACATCCGTGAGCGTCGACAGAAAAAGGCCGATGGCGGAGAGCCCGAGCAACGAGACCGTGACGTAGAGGGCGACCAACAGCGATCGCCCGAGTGCGTTGCCAAGACTCACCGTGTCGCCGGAGAGGATGGTGACGGAGCCAGACGGGAACAGAGCGAACCCAATCAGGGCACCCGCGATGCACACGACCAGCGTCGCCGCCAGACAGAAGGCCGCAGCGCCGACGTACTTCACCGCGAGAAGTCGGATGCGACCTGCCGGCGCAATGAGCAGGTAGCGAAGTGTGCCGTTGGATGCCTCGCCCGCGATGGTGTCACCGGCCACGACCCCCACGGTCAGCGGCAGGAACAGGGGTACGCAAACACCGAGCGCTACGAACACAACGAAGAGTCCGTTGTTCTCGATCCGGTCGAGGAACGCCGGTCCCGCTCCCCCGCCGCTGCCCGAGCGGGTAAGCCGCACCGCGATGGCAATCAGGATGGGAACAGCGGCAAGGGCGGCGAGCATCGCCCAGGTGCGCTTGCGGCGGAACAGCACGGAAAGCTCCGTGCCGAGCAGCGCGAGCCCGCTGGCGGGGCGAGTGCGGATCGTGTTAGTGGTCAACGTTGAACCCCTCACCGGTGAGCGAGACGAAGCGATCCTCGAGGCTGGGACTCTCGACCGCGAAGCCGCGCACGCGCACCTTCGCCTTCACCAAGGCCGCGACGACAGTGTCGGGTTCCACCGGCTTGTCGCCGAAGATAGCGACGACCGTGGTGTCCACGGAGTCTGGCGGGAGCTGCTGCACGGTCATCCCGAGCTTTTCGAGCACGCCGGTTGCAAGCTGCGGGTCGGGTGTCTGGACGCGTGCCCGCGGCCGACCGACGTCACGCAGTTGATCGAGCGTTCCCTGGGCGACGAGACTGCCGACGCTCATCACGGCGGCGTGCGTGCAGATTTGCTCGATCTCGGCGAGGAGGTGGCTCGAAACGAAGATCGTCGTTCCCTGCGACGCCAGCGAACGTACCAGGCTTCGCACCTCGCGCGTCCCCTGCGGGTCCAGACCGTTAGTCGGCTCATCCAGGATCAGAAGTTCGCGCGGCGTGAGCAGGGCGTTCGCGATGCCCAGACGCTGCTTCATGCCGAGCGAGTAGGCCTTGACCTTCTTGCCCGCTGCGGCAGAAAGTCCAACTCGCTCGAGCGCATCCGCGACCCGCGCACTCCTCGTTCGCGATGGCGCGTAGAGGTCGGCACTGTCGAGCCGACGGAGGTTGTCCGCGCCAGACAGGTACGGGTAGAAGCCCGGGCCCTCGACCAGGGCGCCCACCCGGGGAAGCACACTCGCGTTGTCGCGGGGCATGGCTGCGCCGAGCACGCGAACCTCGCCGCTCGTCGGCGACGCAAGCCCGAGCAGCATCCGGATCGTGGTCGTCTTGCCCGACCCGTTCGGACCGAGAAATCCAAACACCGAGCCATGCGGAACGCTCAGGTCGATGTCATTTACTGCGGCATACCCACCGAAGCGCTTGGTCAGCCCGCGTGTTTCGATCGCGAGTTCGGCCGCGGTCACTGCGCGGTTGCTACTTCTTGCAGACGAGCGACCGAGACGGAGCCGGCGACGATCCGACCATCCGATGTGAACAGCACGTTGAACAGCGACGTATGCAGCAGCCGTCCGCCGGCGACAGCAGTAGTCAGCTCGCCGAACGAACGCGACTGGGACAGCGTGCCGAGCGAGTTCGCCGCAGCGACAGTCACGACGGCATCCCAGCCATGGCCGGTGACCGTCTCGGTGGGCTTGGTAGCGGGCGCGTCAGGCGCCTTCGGCGCGGTTGCGTGCTGGTTGATCTCGGTCACCTTCGCTCCGGCCGGGGCCGAAAAGGCAAACAGCGAAGCGGCGGGAGTCGCGAGGTCGATCGAGCTGAAACCAATGTTCACGGCGGGGGTCTTTTGACCGCGCGCGTCGATCCGAACCTGAAGTGGAACACCGGTCTCGGCGTCAACAGCGATCGAGACGGATCCAATCAGTGTGTCAGTGACCTTTGGAGTCAGCACCAGGTCGTAGGCCGGGCGGCCGGCCACACGAACGTTGGAGTCGACGCTGAGCGTGCTGGTCGGCTCGAGCTGGGCGATCAGCTTCTTGGCGAGACCCGCGGGCGTCGCATCCTGCGGATCGGGGGTCGTGGGGTCGGGAGACGTGGCCTGTGGCGTGGTACCCGGCCGCACGAAATGTTGCCGCGAGGCGAGGGTGGTGTGAGCGACGGAATTGTCTTTGGAGTCGTAGACCCAGACGTCGCTACCGTTGCGAATCACGTCCCGCTCGGCCAGTGACTCGAGGTTTTGCACTCGAGCTTTCGAGGGGCCGTCGACGTAGACGCGGAGGCTGTTCGGTCCGGTGAGCAGAGACAGATCCGCCGCCGAAAGCGCGCCACTCGATGAGCCCCGCGAGCTCGACGGAACGCTGCCTGCGGGCAGCGATGGTAGGCCGAGATCGGAGGTCTCCTCGACGGTTCCGGAGAAGGCTCTCACGTTGCTCGACGCGACGAGTTCCAGAATCTGGGTTGGTGTCTTGTCCGGGAGGCTGACGGAGGCGTTGGCCACCGTCGGAACCGCTATAGCGACGCCCGCAACCACGACGACTGCCGCTGCGGCCGGAGCCCATCTAAGCCAATTTCTGGACATCCGATGCCCGCCTTCCCAAACATGTTGCTGTTGAGTCGAAAGTACGCCCGAATTGCTGTGAATTGCCCGCTTTCACAGGAAGATCATCCTCTGGGAGTACGGGCAATTAGGATGAGCGTTGCTGCCCAAGGAGATCCGTGACCGACCCTGCACTAACCGAATCAGAGCCGCTGCGCTTCTACCGCTCGTTCACCGTCGGCCCCGAATTTCCGTCGAAGCTCGCGGTCGCGTCGTTTCGCTACATCCTCTTCAGCCCTATTGGCCTCGTACGGGTGCTCGTGGTCGCGATTGCTTTTGCCATCGCGGCATACCTCAGTACCGTGCGGTCAAACGGCCAGGCCTACGCACTCGGTATCGGCGCTCTGGGATTCGCCGGTTTCGTTGTTGTGATTGCTCTGGTCACTGTGATCGGTTTCGTGGTCGAACGCCGACGACTCCGCGATCGGATACCGGCCGGATCCGAATTCGCGGTCGGATTCCGCGACGCCACCATCCTCATGCGAAGCCCGATGGA
This sequence comes from Glaciihabitans sp., assembly GCA_017882805.1. Taxonomy (GTDB): domain Bacteria; phylum Actinomycetota; class Actinomycetes; order Actinomycetales; family Microbacteriaceae; genus Galbitalea. The sequence continues at coordinate 31,346 of JADGOT010000019.1, forward strand.
TACCGCCGAGGTCGCGTTTACGCAGTACCAGTCCTTCGAGCAGGTCGGCGACTTCGTGCTGCTGCGGCGACGGTCATCCCGAATACTCAACTTCCTGCCCGTCGAGTGCTTCACGCCCGATTCTCTGGCTTACCTCCGCGAGAAGATCCCGCTGCCCGCCAAGCGCTAAGCCAGTTTCACCGCTCCAGTTTCGGGTGGCCAGGGAAGACTCGCTAGGCCTCGCGGGTTTTCGGCGACGACTCGAGCGTCAGCGCGGGATCGCGCAGCACCGAGTCGCCGAGCACGTCGTCGATCTTCGCGAGCAGCTCCGCCGGGATCTCGACGCCGGATGCGACCACGTTCTCCTTAACCTGCTCGGGGCGTGATGCCCCGATGATCGCCGACGCGACGTTCTCATTCTGAAGAACCCATGCGACGGCAAGCTGAGCGAGCGAGAGGTTCAACTCGGCCGCAATGGGCTCGAGCTCTTGAACACGGGTCAGGATGCTTTCCTGCATCCAGCGGGAGATCATCTTGGCGCCACCCTTGTCGTCGGTGGCTCGAGTTCCCTCGGGCAGCGCAGCACCTGGCTTGTACTTTCCGGTCAGGACGCCCTGCGCGATGGGCGACCAGACGATTTGCGAGATGCCGAGCTCCTTCGAGGTCGGCACAACCTCGGCCTCGATGACCCGGTAGAGAGCCGAGTACTGCGGCTGGTTGGAGATGAGCTGGATCTTGAGCTCCTTCGCGAGCGCCGCGCCGGCGCGAAGCTGGTCGGCCGTCCACTCGCTGACACCGATGTAGAGCGCCTTGCCGGAACGCACGACGTCGGCGAACGCCTGGAAGGTCTCCTCGAGCGGGGTCTCGTAGTCGAACCGGTGAGCCTGATAGAGGTCGACGTAGTCGGTCTGCAGTCGGCCGAGCGACAGGTCGATGGACTCGAGGATGTGTTTGCGCGAGAGTCCGACGTCGTTGTGGCCCTTGGGCCCGGTCGGCCCGAAGACCTTGGTGAAGATTTCGAGCGACTGGCGGCGTTCACCCTTGAGGGCCTCACCGAGAACTGTCTCCGCGGCGGTGTTCGCGTAGACATCCGCGGTGTCGAACGTGGTGATCCCGTTCTCGATCGCAGCCTTCACACACAGGCTCGCAGTGTCGTTCTCCACCTGTGAGCCGTGCGTGAGCCAGTTGCCGTACGTGATTTCGGAGATCTTGAAACCGGAGTTGCCGAGGTAGCGAAATTTCATACGTTAACCCTATGCGGGGCTCGCGAGGTACTAGTGCGCGCGTCTGCGGGCGATGGCGTCGAACACGAAACCCAGAGCAAACACGATGGCAATCGCGATGAGTGCTGCAACCAGCGGATTGACAGGGAACCAGAATCCCGCCGCCGCACCGACCCCAACGTGATACAGCGTGTAAATCGTCGATGCGACGAAGGACCGCGGCAGATATCTGCGCACGGCGAGCCCGCTGGCGCCAGCCGTCATCGTGACAGCGACCCGAACAAACGGCAGAAACTTCGCGCCCACGAGGTAGAGTCCCGGTCGCCGATTCAGACCCGCGGATGCCCGCGCAAAGATCTGGGTCATCCGCGGTCCGCGCATCCAGCGCCAACGCTCGAGTCCCACGCGTCGGCCAATGAAGAACGAGATCGCATCCCCGACCATGGTGGCCGCCACCGCCACAGTGAGCACGAGCCACAGCTGCGCTCCGCCGTTCGCGGCGACGAGCGTCGACAACGTGACGACACCGGTCTCGCCGGGGACAAATGGAAAGAACCCGTCGACAATCAGGATTGCCGCCATGACCACGTAGGCCCACGGGCTGGAACCGATCTGGGGAATCAGGTTCTCGACTCCGATGACCATGCCGCACACGATAGCCGTCCC